>JAHZBS010000026.1:0-9650 GCA_019423265.1 Clostridiales bacterium | reverse complement strand
GTTGGCATGGGCGTCTACCGGCTTATTTTGAAGGTTTACCCAGAATTTTTGGGATATATGAAAGCAGAGTCATAAAAAGAAGAGGCCAAACCCGATTCCGATCCGGTTTGGCCTTATCTGTTATCGATAGATGAGATCTTCCCGCTTTGGCCCGTTGGAGATCATGGTGATGGGGTATCCGATCTGTTTTTCGATGAATTCCACGTATCGCCTCGCGTTGACTGGCAGATCCTCATACTTGCGGATGCCGCGGATATCGCATTTCCAGCCATCCAAATAGGTGTAGACAGGCTTAGCCTTGTTCAACAGCGGTGTGATGGGGAAATGGTCTGTCTCCTCGCCGTCAATGGAGTAGGCGGTGCAGACGGGAATCGTGTCTAGGTAGCTGAGAACATCCAGCAGGGAGAATGCGACCTGCGTCGTCCCCTGCAGCATACAGCCGTACCGCGTTGCAACAGCGTCAAACCAGCCCATGCGCCGTGGACGGCCTGTGGTAGCTCCGTATTCTCCGCTGTCTCCACCGCGGTCGCGCAGCTCCTTCGCTTCATCTCCAAAGATTTCGCTGACAAAGGCCCCCGCGCCGACGGCAGAGGAATAGGATTTCACAACCGTGATGATCGTTTCGATTTTCGTCGGAGGGATGCCTGCGCCCACACAGGCAAAGCCCGCCAAGGGGGAGGAAGAGGTTACAAAGGGATAAATGCCGTTATCCGTGTCCTTTAGCGCCCCCAGCTGACCTTCAAGCAAAATGTTTTTTCCCGCACGGATGGCGTCATTTAGGAACAGGGCCGTGTCCGCCACGAGAGGGCGAAGCCGGCTGCGATAACTTGTCATTTCATTATAAATAGAATCCACATCGAGCAGAGCGTTCCCCGGATACAGAGATTTAAGCGTTTCATTTTTGATGGCGCAGGCGCGCTCCAAGCGTTCCCTCAAGAGATCGTCATCAAAGAGCTCGCCAACCTGAATGCCGATTTTCAAGTATTTATCCGCATAAAAAGGCGCGATGCCGGATTTGGTGGAGCCAAAGCTTTTGCTGCCCAAGCGCTGTTCTTCCAGCTGATCAAAGAGCACATGGTATGGCATTACGATCTGCGCCCGGTCCGATACGAGGATATTCGGCATGGGAATCCCACGGGACAGCAGGGTGTCCAGTTCATGGAATAACGATTTCAAATTCAGCGCCACTCCCTGTGCGATCACATTGACGACCGTACTGCGGAATACGCCGGACGGCAGAAGATGCAGGGCAAACTTGCCATAGTTGTTGATGATGGTGTGACCTGCGTTGGCCCCGCCCTGAAAACGGACGACGATGTCGGATTGTTCTGCCAGGGTGTCGGTAATTTTGCCTTTACCCTCGTCTCCCCAGTTACCGCCTACAATCGCTTGTACCATATTTGAACCTCCTATAGTTGATGTTGACTGTGCCACTCATATTGACATGAGTATCCTATCACACTTTGCAATATAAGTAAAGGCAATAAAACTTATAATATTTATAAGAAAATATTATGGAATCCGATTCATGGAATCAGAGATAAAAACTCTCTGCCGGCAGGCGATATGGGAATGTTCAGTCCAGTGACTAGGCATAGATTTCGGGGCGGAAGCGATTCCTCCAGCTGTAGTTCAAATAGGCCGCCCTCGGCTTTATGCTTCTCATAAAAATTTCGCACGACACAGCCGACCCCGAGATTGCGCTGCGTAAATTGCACGATCAAATCGCTGGTGGCCAGTTCAAACTCTGGATGTAGGTGGACGGAGCGGGACTGGAGAAAAGAATCCACGTACCGGCGCGTGCTAGTTCTCGATTCTAGACAGACAATGGGGAGAGTCTCCAGGGCGGCGAGGGGGAGGGTTTTTCCCTTTAGTTCGCTGAACTGACTCCCGGCAATGAATACGTCCTCGATGGAAGCCACCGGGCGGATGGAATACTCTTTGTGGCTGTCAAGAGGAGAGCTGACTACGCAAAAGTCAATATCGCCGGCCAGCAGTGCGCGGATGGTCACCGGCGTCGGACCGTTGGTGACGCTGGCTTTAATTGTTGGGTGTAGCTGGTGGAAGCGCTCAAGATATGGAAGAAGGAAGAACTCCAGCGTCATGTCGCTGGCCCCGATGCGGATCTCTCCCTCTTCCAAATTCATGTATTGCCGCATTCGCCGTTCCCCAAGCATGATTTCCTCGTAACCTTTCGACACGTGGGCAAATAGCAATTCTCCCTCCGCAGTCAGCCGGATGCCTTTAGGAGTCCGTATGAAAAGTTCAACATTCAACTCTTTTTCCAGCCTGCGAATGGTTTGGCTGACTGCCGGCTGCGACAGAAACAGATGATCCGCTGCGGCGCTGATACTGCCGCATTTGACAATGGTATAAAAAACCTTATAATATTCTAAGTTGGCATTCACAGTCAGACGCCCTCCTTTTGTCTACATTGTATCATGAAATGGATAGACTGTAAATGTCAGAGGTACAGGGTTCCTCCACATGTATTTAAGAAATCTTAAGAATTGTCTATGCAGTTTTTTAAGGACGTTCCTTTATACTGAGTTTATATTCAGTTCATAAAAGACGAAGTTTGTTGTCGAAGGGAAGATAGACATAAGGACGAAGCGGAGGCGTTCAATATGAACATTTTAATATTAACCGGAAAATTTGGTATGGGGCATTTTTCAGCCGCGGAGACGCTGGGGCTGGAGATTCAGAAGCTGTTTTCGAACGCTAGCGTTACGGTCGTTGACTTGGTTGAGTATAGTATACCCGTGAGCGATGTGTACTATCGATCCTTTCGTTTTTTTGTCACGAGATGTCAGAAGGCATACAATGCATATTATAAGGGAACCGATAGAATGGCGGCGCTGAGAGGTGAAAATAAGATCCCGCTCATCCATCATTTTTTGAAGAAGTTGGAGAGCCTTCTACAGCGGGAGCAGCCGGACATGATCGTTTGTACGCTGCCAATATGCGCCCAAGTGGTATCAGAATATAAGCGCCGCGTTGACGCCCCCATTCCCCTCATCACCTGCATCACCGATGTCAGCACCCACGGCGAGTGGATCAATCCGGGGACGGATGTATATTTAGTCCCGTGCGAGTCGGTCAAAGAGGGCATCATCGCAAAGGGCGCCTGTCCCGGCTCAATTCTTGTGGGAGGGATCCCGGTGAAAGAACAGTTTAAAACGCTACACCACAGACGCGCCCGTGAGGGGAAAAATCTATTGATCATGGGAGGAGGCTGGGGTCTGCTGCCGAAGGATCCGGCTTTCTATGAGACGCTAGACACCCTTTCCGGTGTGAGCACTACGATTATCGCGGGCAACAACCGCAGCGCGTATGAACGGCTGCACGGCCGCTATGCCAATATTGAAGTGGTCGGGTTCACCGACGAGGTGTACCGCTATATGGAGGAAGCGGATCTCATCGTGACGAAGCCCGGCGGGATCACCTTGTTTGAATCCATTTTTGCGGAGCTGCCCCTTGCGACCATCGCGCCGACGCTGATGCAGGAAATACACAACGCAGAATTCATCGAGGCCAATAAGATCGGCCGCGTTCTCTCGAGCGAACCGGAGGCGACGATCCGGGAGCTGTCCGCTATGCTGAACGATGACATCGCTCTGGCGGACATTCGCGCCAACATGCGGCGCCTCAAGGCGACGCTGGAGCCCAATGTGGTGATTAAAGCATTAGGTCAAATTCTGGACCGGCAGGCAGAAGCGGCGAGGGAGGAGCTGGCTACACTTCATGAAGGGGGAGTTCTTGCATGAAAAACGCTGCAAAATGGGGGATTGTAGTCGCGTCAGCCCTCGGAGCCCTCTACAGCTGGTATTGCGTCGTGCCCAGCTTCTATCACAAATGGGTGTCCAGGAAAGCCATCCGAAAGATTCCGCACCCGGCGGACAAGGAAATCGTTCTGACCTTTGACGATGGCCCGGATCCGCGGTACACGCCGAAGGTTTTGGATGTGTTGAAGAGGTATGGGGTACCGGCGCATTTTTTTGTCGTGGCGGAGCGGGCGAAAGAAAATCCGGATCTGGTCCGGCGTATGCTGGAAGAAGGACATGAAGTCGGTCTACACTCGCGCGCCCATAGGAATGCCTGGCTGGTGACTCCGGCCTATGTGAAGCGGGATTTTGCCAAGAGCGCCGCCATTTTGCGGGAACTCGGCGTCAACTGCAAGTATTACCGGCCGCCGTGGGGCTATGTGAATCAAGAAACGCTGAAACAGATACAGGCGGCGGGATATCAATTGGTGATGTGGAATGTCATGGCCCAGGACTGGAAGCGCAATCAAACCTCCCGAGAGATCGTGAGGCGACTGTTGGAAAGGGTCCAGCGGGGATCTATCATCTGCCTTCACGACGGAGGCGGAGCGCCGGGCGCTCCGGAGAGAACCATCGATGCGCTGGAATCGGCGCTGCCCGTATTTCAGAAAATTGGGTATCGCTTTGTTTTGCTTAAGGAGACAGGAATATGAGTTCATTTATGGAAGATAAAAAGAAAATGTGGGGGAGCACCATTTTTCTCGCGGCGTTGATGGCGGGAACCTTTTTCTTTTTGCTGCGGGACATCTCCTGGCCTATGCTGCTGGGGACTCTGCGCAAGGTAAATCCTTTATTTATACTGGTGGGATTTGCGCTGATGGTGAGTTTTGTGGCCTGCGAAGCTTTGAATATCCGAATCATTCTTCGGCAGGTTGGCCTGCGAATTCCCTTTTTTCGCTGCCTGCGATATTCTTTTGTCGGTTTTTATTTCAGCTCCATCACGCCATCGGCTTCCGGCGGACAGCCGGCGCAGGCGTATTATATGAATAAAGAAGGAATTTCTGTTTCCCTCTCATCCTTGACCCTGCTTGTGATTGTGGCTATCTATCAGTTGGTTATGATGCTCTACGCCTTGGTCTGCTTTATCTGGAAGTATAAATTCGTCAGCGCGGGGGTTCAGGGGATCGGACTTTTGGTCATCTTTGGCTTTGCCTTTAATTCATGCCTGTTTGCCTTTATTGTGGCTACGATTTTCTCAAAAAAGTGGTTGCGCAAAGTGATGATGGCCTGCGCAAGCTTTCTTCACCGCCTTCATATCGTAAAAGATTTGGCGAAGGTTGAGGAATGGCTGGACCGCCAGATCCGGGAGTATCAGGAGGGCGCCGCCTTTATCAGGAAGAATCCAAAGGTTTTAGGGAAGGTTTTGCTGGTGACGGTGGTACAGCTCAGCTGCCAATTTCTCGTGCCCTATTGTGTGTATCTTGCCTTTGGGCTAAGGCAATACGGTCCCATGGATCTGATAGCTGTCCAGGCTTTGCTCAATGTGGCGGTCGTTGCCCTTCCCCTGCCTGGCGCGGTGGGGGCGACGGAGGGAAGTTTCCTGCTGGTCTATAAACTCTTTTTCAGCCAAACACAGATCTTGCCTGCCATGTTGTTGAGCCGTGGAATCAGTTTTTATGGGTTTGTCCTCATATCCGGAATCGTGTCGCTGGCGGTACATTTACAGATTTCAAGGAGACAGCAGAAGGGGAAAAAACTGAAGGTATGTAAAAGTCTGTGCTAAATGATAATAATTATTATTAGAAAATGAATATTGACTTTTTGCTGCCACTCTGCTATACTATAGAAGAATGAAAACCAGAATTTTCCAAAGAGAGGAGTATAGCAATGGAGTTAAAAGGATCGAAGACAGAAGCGAATTTGATGACCGCTTTTGCAGGAGAGTCGCAGGCACATACCAAGTATATGTATTATGCATCCGCAGCGAAGAAGGAAGGCTACGAGCAGATTGCGGCATTATTTTTAGAGACGGCACACAATGAGAAAGAGCATGCCAAGATTTGGTTTAAGCTTCTCCACGACGGCGCGGTGCCGGGCACAGCGGCGAATCTGGACGATGCGGCCGCCGGTGAGAATTATGAGTGGACCGATATGTATGCGACCTTTGCCAGGGAAGCGGCGGAGGAGGGATTCACCAAAATCGCGTATCTGTTTGAGGCAGTTGGCCGGATTGAGAAAGAGCATGAGGAGCGATACCGCGCGCTGTTGAAGAACGTGGAAGAGCAGAAAGTCTTTATCAAAGAGGACGTGGTGATCTGGCAGTGTGCCAACTGTGGACATATCCATGTTGGGAAGAACGCGCCTGAGATCTGTCCTGTCTGTAGCCATCCCAAAGCCTATTTCCAGATTCAAGCTAAAAATTATTAGAATGCAGAGATCGGCTGACTGACTGCAAGTTGGTCGGGTAGCTAAAGTGAGATATAGAAAATGACTGCCCCTGAAGGGGAGGAGCAGTCATTTTTTTGTTCGCGGAAGGTGTATGTCTCCGCCATCAAGAGTTGCTCTCCTGGATTCTTGTAGTGCCATTGTACGCCTCCCGTTTGATGTAGCTGATCTTCGCTTTTACCTCTGTCTTGATCTGTTGCAATGGTCTATCACATTTCATCGGCATCCATAGTGACTCCCGTTTCCTGAGATGGCACCTGATGCGTGTGCATGAACAAGCCGTGAACTAAAAACGGGCTCCCCAAAGGGAACCCGCTTAAACAGCAAGCGCGAAACGGGATTCGAACCCGCGGCCCTCGCCTTGGCAAGGCGATGCTCTACCTCTGAGCCATTCGCGCACATATAAACAGCGGAGGGCAGACTGGAACTGCCAACCGGTCCCTCCCGCACTAAAGCAGGAGACTTCCACTGGGCCATGGCATAAAGGCTATCCCCAGAGGAAAAACGACTCAGAAGGGGCTCGAACCCTCGACCTCCGGCGTGACAGGCCGGCGTACTAACCAACTGTACCACTGAGCCATAGGATATAAATAGGGTACAATGACCCGTGAGAGAATCGAACTCTCGTTACCGCCGTGAAAGGGCGATGTCTTGACCGCTTGACCAACGGGCCAAATAACGGAGGAGGTAGGATTCGAACCCACGGACCCTTTCGGATTCACTGGTTTTCAAGACCAGCTCCTTAAACCACTCGGACACTCCTCCACGAGTCTCAGCGCTTTTACAAGCGCAGTTTTTATTATACGGCAGGTTTTGCTCTGTGTCAAGAAATTTTAAAAAATTTTGTTGAGAGGCCATCTGTCACATCATGTTGATTGAGGAGACACGGCTCTCGAAAATGGGGGAAAGGGCTTGACCCGTACTCGATATCACGCTATAATAAGAGACTAGAAATCGACATGGTATCCGTGTCGCTAAGGAGGACGAGACGATGAGATTTACGCCCGCGACAATCCTGCTGCCGCATGAGGAAGAATGTGCTGTGTGGAGCACCATTGCTTGTGATCAGTTTACATCGGATGCGGCTTATTGGAAGCAGGTTCAGACACTCACAGAGGGACATCCATCTGCCTATCACATCACATTGCCGGAGATTTATTTAGAAGAAGGAGAGGCGTGCGTTCGAGAACGGATACGGAGCGTCAATGAAACGATGCGGGCGTATCTGAGCGAAGGCGTTTTTCGGCAATTCAAGGATGCGATGATTTACGTCGAACGGCGCATCGCCGGGGGAGGTGTGCGTAGAGGGATCGTCGGGGCGGTTGATTTGGAAGACTATGAGTATGCTGCGGGCGCCAAGACGGAAATACGAGCGACGGAAGAAACTGTCTTGTCGCGTATCCCGCCAAGGGTCAGGATTCGGCAGGACGCCGCTCTCGAACTGCCGCATCTTATGCTTTTGGCGGACGATGTGGAGCGGCGGTTGATTGAACCCATCACAGAAAGAAAAAGGGAACTGAACAAGGTCTATGATTTTGAACTCATGTTGGACAGCGGGCATGTGACGGGATATCTGCTAGATGAAAAAGAGATCCGGCGGGTGCAGTCTGTCATAGAGCAGATGGGCAGTCTAGAAGAATTTCAAGAGAAGTATCACACGTCGAGGACGGATCCTTTGGTGCTAGCCGTAGGCGACGGTAATCACTCCCTGGCCACCGCCAAAGCGTGCTATGACATGCGAAAAGAAGAAATGGGAGTCGAGGCTGCGCTGCGGCACCCATCGCGCTATGCGCTGGCGGAGATTGTAAACCTGCACGATGCATCTCTAAAATTTGAGCCAATATACAGAGTTCTGTTTGGCGTCGATTCCCGGCAAGTTGTGGAGGCGCTGAGAAGGGCATATCCGGAGAGTCACGCCGGTAGGCCGGAGGCCGGCGAGATTGCGCTGGAGTATTGGGCGAAGGATTATGAAGGGTCGCTGTCAATTTCGGCGCCTGAGGGATTACTCCCGGTGAGCCTTCTTCAATCGTTTCTCGATCCCTTTCTACAGGAGTACGGCGGCAAGATCGATTACATCCACGGACTGAAGGAGGCCAAAGAGTTAGGCCGACTTGAGGGAAACATAGCCTTTACTTTTGCCGGCATGGAAAAGGATCAATTATTTCCTGGGATTCTTCAGGGGGGCGTTTTGCCTAGAAAGACATTCTCCATGGGAGATGCGAGGGATAAACGCTTTTATCTGGAATGTAGGAGGATTCAATAGAGGCGATATGAGCTTTGAAATAAGAACCATAACAGAGGCGGAGGTCGCGGCGGCAGGGGAGATTTATACAGCCTGTAGCCGCGCCATGAATCAGAAGGGGCTCTTCAACTGGACGCCTGAGTATCCGACCCAGAAAGAAGCGGAGCGTGACCAGCGGGCCGGCGCTCTATACGGCGCTTTTGATGGCGATGTGCTTATGGGTGTCGTAACGATTGACAATACCCCCGCACCGGAATACGCGGCTGTTTCCTGGGAAATTCACAGCGGATCAGTGCTATATATCCACCGTTTAGCGGTGCATCCCGCGTATCAGCGCCGGGGACTGGCCAAGACGTTGATTGCATTTGCGGAAAAGCAGGCGCGGAAAATGGCGGCGGCCGCGGTGCGCATTGACAGCTTTTCAGGCAATCACCACGCGGTTTTGACCTATGAAAAGTTAGGATTTGTAAAAAAAGGCGAGATCTACTACCGAAACAAAGATCCTCGAGTTCGGGACCTGCCTTTTTACTGCTTCGAAAAAACACTCTGATCCATATTTACTCATCCCGGGGTTTACGATACAAATTCGATACAAATCGATGGTATAGTATAGCCAATTGTAGATACAGGTTTGAAAAGAAGGGATTGGAAACTAATGAAGAAGAGCAAGAAAACCCGGGCACTAGCCATCGGCGCCAGTATCATAGCCCTAGCGTTGCTGTTACCCGTTGGCTGGAGTGGTCTCCGCGCTCTGTGGGGAAAGAATCAAACGCCCTCTCATACAGGCGAGATCAGCTTTGAGGAGGAGAGCCGTTCCCCCCTACAGAATTCATCGGGGGAGTCCTCTGAGGAATCGTCCATCAGCCCGGAGGAGCAAGAATACCTGGATTGGATTCAAAATAAACCGGATCAGGACAACGTGACCGTCCTACTCTTTGGCTTGGACCTGGATGGCCTGCACACGGATGTTATGATGCTGTGCAATTTTAATACGGCGACGAAAACGACGAGCCTTGTATCAATTCCGCGGGATACGCAGGTCACGTTGACCAATCAGGAATACCAGGCGCTAAAAGAGATCAACCAATATACCAAGAGGACGCTGAAGCTGACAGAGGTTCACAACTATGCCTTCGACGGAGGTAATGCCAACGCCTGGAGTGTGTATATGGTGGAAAAGCTGCTGGATATCGACATTG
>JAHZBS010000259.1 GCA_019423265.1 Clostridiales bacterium | reverse complement strand
CACGGTGGTGTGAGAGGTCGGTAGGCGAAATAATCGCCTACCTCCTACTCGATTTCGGTGGTATAAAAACCGAAATTTATATGGATTTCCAGCGGGGACTGTGGTATGATGATCCATAGAAAATGGCGCAGATAGAAGGGAGCGTCTTCCATGCTTACAAAAGTTCGAGACTATATTTTGCACCAACATTTGATAGAGCCAGGCGAAACCGTACAGGTCGGAGTTTCCGGGGGAGCGGATTCCGTTTGCCTGCTATATGTGCTGTCCCAACTGCGGTCGGACTTGCAGTTTGAGCTGGAGGCGGTCCATGTCAACCACAATCTGCGCTCCACCGCTCACAGGGATGAAGATTTTACCTCAGGGATCTGTCGGGAGTGGGGGATCCCCTGCCGAATCGTATCCGTGGATGTCATGTCCAGGAGACAGCGTGAGCGCAGAGGGGTTGAGGAGGCGGCGCGGCAGCTCCGCTATGAAGCTTTTGCCGAGAGCAGCGCGCAGAAAACCGCGCTAGCCCATCACATGCAAGACCAGGCAGAGACGGTTTTGATGAATTTAATACGCGGCAGCGGGACAAAAGGGCTTGCAGGAATGCTTCCGAAGAATGGAAATGTCATCCGGCCGCTCCTTTGCTGCTCAAAACGCGAAATCATCGGCTATATGCAGGATCATGGCCTGCAATGGGTGGAGGATGAGACCAATCAAGATGTGGAGTTCACTCGAAATCGAATCCGGCATCAATTGATTCGCATGATCGAGGAGCAGTGGAATCCGAATTTCTGTGTGTCGGCGTCCCACGCAGCTGCCATGTTGCAGCAGGACGAGGAGTTTTTATCATCCATGGCGAGAGCTCAATATCAGCGCCTCAAACGGGAGCGGGGGGTGCTTCTCCTTGAAATGACAGAGCTTCCACCGGCGCTCGCCAGCCGTGTCGCGCGGTTATTTTTGGAGGATGTTGGCCATGGGCGGGACATTGGGTTCAGCCATATACAGGCTATTTTAGACATGGCAGATAAGCCGTCGGGATCGAAGATTAATTTGCCCGGGGGATTGACTCTGGAGAGAAGCTATGATATACTCCAGTGTTATCAGGAATCGGGAGATCTAGAGGACGGCTGGGCGTATCCCATAGAGAGTATTCCCTGTGAGATCGACGTGCCGGAGAACAAGTTGAAAATTAGGCTCCGATTTGTGAAAAGTATAAAAAATACGAATATTTGTGAAAAATTGTATACGAAATGGATAGATTATGATACAATAAAAGGTACCTTACAGGTGCGCACAAGGAGACCCGGCGATTATATCTCAGCGGCGGGCGGGCGGAAAAAGCTACAGGATTATTTTATTGATGAGAAGATTCCGCGGCCGGAACGGGATAGGATTCCGCTGCTGGCGGATGGCCCTCATGTCCTGTGGATCATAGGATATAGGCTCAGCGACGCCTGCAAGATAGGGGAAGAGACAAAGCAGGTACTGGAGATCGATGCAGAATTTCCAGCCTACATTTGAGGAGGAACAAGGATGGATGAGTCCAGAATTCATGTCATGATTGACGAGGCGTCGCTTCAAAACCGGATTCGGCAGTTGGCGGAGCAGATCAATCAGGACTATCAGGGAAAAGAGCTGGCAATGATCTGTGTTCTTAAGGGCGGCGTCATGTTTATGACGGATCTGGCAAAGTATATCCGGATCCCCATGACAATGGATTTCATGTCGGTGTCAAGCTATGGGAATCAGCAGGTTTCCACTGGCATTGTCAAGATCATGAAAGATTTGGACAATTCCATTGAAAACCAACATGTGTTGATCGTGGAGGACATCATGGATACGGGGAGAACTCTGCAATACCTGAAGAATTTGCTGGCCGACCGAAATCCGGCGTCCGTCAAGATCTGCACACTCCTGGATAAGCCCCATACCCGGGTGGTCCCGGTGAAAGCGGACTATACAGGATTTGTGATAGACGATAAATTCGTTCTGGGCTATGGCCTGGATTATGAGCAGCATTACCGGAACCTGCCTTATATAGCCTATGTGGAATAGGCAGCTGGGCGATCCGAGTTCAGAGAGGAGGATGCGAGATTGAAAGATGGCTTTAAAGGAATAGGAATATATGTCTTTATTATTCTGATGTTGGTACTGGTCTTAATCATGGGCAACTTTGATTTTGGCCTGAGCGGGACAGAGCGGCTGACCGACGACAAATTTTACGCCGATCTGGAGAGCGGACAGATTGACAGGATTCAGGTGGAGCCCATCAAGGTCGGGACCGCCGGGATGGGAAACGCGACCATCGTGTATAAGGCCACCGATTCCACAAGGGAGAATGGAGCGGTGCGCAGCCTGTATATTTCGGATGTGGAGAGTTTTCGCGAGTTCATGAGGGAGAACTATCCCGATGTGCCCATCTATGTCAAAGCCGTAAAGGCGGACGGATTTCTGTCAGAATTTCTTCCCATGTTGATCACCATGATCATCGTCCTGATCGTGTTTACGTTTATTATGAACCGGGCACAGGGAGGCGGCTCCGGCAATAAGGTCATGTCCTTTGGCAAAAGCAAGGCGAGAATGATCGTCGATGACAAGAACCGGATTCGGTTTAACAATGTCGCGGGCTTGGATGAGGAGAAGGAGGAGATGAAGGAAGTCGTGGAATTCCTGCGCGCGCCGAAGAAGTTCTCTGAGCTGGGCGCGAGGATTCCAAAGGGGGTCCTTCTCGTGGGCCCTCCTGGAACCGGTAAGACGTACCTGGCCAAAGCCGTGGCAGGGGAGGCGGGCGTTCCCTTTTTCAGCATTTCGGGTTCTGATTTTGTGGAAATGTTTGTCGGCGTCGGCGCTTCGCGGGTTCGGGATTTGTTTGAGCAGGCGAAGAAGAACGCGCCCTGTATCGTATTTATCGATGAGATCGATGCCGTAGGACGGCGCAGAGGCGCCGGCTTGGGCGGCGGCCATGATGAGCGGGAACAGACGTTGAATCAGCTGTTGGTTGAAATGGATGGCTTTGGTGTAAACGAGGGAGTCATCGTGATCGCAGCGACAAACCGGGTGGATATCTTGGATCCGGCGCTGCTGCGTCCAGGCCGGTTTGACAGGCGGATCGTGGTCAACAGACCGGATGTCAAAGGTCGAGAAGAAGTTCTGACTGTCCACTCGAAGGGAAAACCGCTGGGAGAAGACGTGGATCTTCGGGTTGTGGCCAGGACGACGGCCGGCTTTACCCCCGCAGATTTGGAGAATCTTCTCAATGAGGCTGCTATCTACGCGGCTAGGGAGAATCGAAAGTATATCACCATGCAGGATATACAGAACGCGTTCATCAAGATCGGGATTGGCACAGAGAAAAAGAGCCGCATTATCACTGACAAGGAAAAGCGGATTACAGCTTTCCACGAGGCGGGGCACGCCATTATCCACCATGTGATTTCGGAGCTCGATCCCGTGCACAGCATATCGATCATTCCCACGGGGATGGCGGGAGGATATACGATGCCGCTGCCTGAGGAAGACACTATGTACATGTCCAAAACGCAGATGGAGTCGGAGATTGTGGCCCTGCTTGGCGGCCGCGTGGCGGAGGAATTGGTGTTGCAGGACGTCACGACGGGGGCGTCCAATGATATTGAGCGCGCCACGGGCCTGGCGAGAGGCATGGTGACGAAGTA
>JAHZBS010000258.1 GCA_019423265.1 Clostridiales bacterium | reverse complement strand
AGGCAAATCTCCTTCATGGATTTGCTCAGGCGGCCCTCCACCATCTTCTCCAAAATATTGGCGGGCTTATTTTCCTTGGACGCCTGCTCCATCAAAATCTCTTTTTCCTTCGCCAGATACTCAGCCGGAACATCGTCGCGGCTGATAAATTTGGGATTCATAGCCGCTACCTGCATCGCCACATTCTTGGCCGCTTCCCTGACGGCATCGCTGACGGAGGCGCAACTCATCTCGACCAACACCCCGATGCGGCCGCCGCCGTGGCTGTAGGATCCGATATATCCCTCCGTCTGAATCTTGTCAAACCGGCGGATCTGGAGATTCTCACCGATGACGGAAACCTTGGCAACCAACGCATCGCGGACGGTCACCGACGGGTCCGGCCCCCAGGGCTCTTCCATAAACGCATCCATATCCGTCGCAGAGGTGGCCGCTGCCTGCGCTGCCACATTGGCTACATACGTCTGAAACATCTCATTCTTTGCGACAAAGTCGGTCTCTGAGTTGACCTCCACAATGGCCGCATTCTTTCCATCCTCACTGATCGCAAAGGCGACTAAACCTTCCGCCGCAATGCGGCTTGCTTTCTTCGCCGCCGCGGCGAGCCCCTTCTTGCGAAGAGCCTCCACGGCCGCTTTCATATCTCCATCGGTCTCGGTCAGGGCTTTTTTACAGTCCATCATACCGGCGCCTGTCATCTCTCTCAATTCTTTTACCATACTTGCGGTGATTGCCATTGTATTACCTCCTGATTATTCTGCTTCTACGGCTTCCTCTTCCACAGCCGCCTCTTCAACATTTTCCGCGGTCTCCTCCGGCTCGACTTCCGCCTCTTCCGCAGCGGCGCCGTACTGGACGCCCTGATTGCCCTCGATAACCGCGTCGGCAACCGTGGCGGCAATCAATTTGACCGCGCGGATCGCGTCGTCGTTGCCTGGAATCACATAGTCGATCTCATCGGGGTCACAGTTGGTGTCCACGATTCCCACCAGCGGAATATCCAGAATATGCGCTTCCGAAATGGCAATTCTCTCTTTTCTCGGGTCAACAATGAAAATCAGGTCTGGCAACTCCGTCATATCACGGATTCCGTTTAGATTCTTCTGCAGCTTATCCAACTCCGCGCGCAGATTCAGCACTTCCTTCTTCGGCAGCACGTCGAAGGTGCCGTCTTCTTCCATTTTCTCCAGCTCGAACATGCGGTTCACACGGCTGCGGATCGTCTTGAAATTCGTCAACATGCCGCCCAGCCAGCGGTTGTTGATATAGTACATTCCACAGCGCTCCGCCTCCGACTTGACAGCCTCCTGCGCCTGCTTCTTCGTGCCAACGAACAATACCTTGCCGCCCTCCTCAGCTATGCTTTTAACCGCAGCATACGCCTCGTCGACTTTTCGGCTCGTCTTCTGCAGATCGATGATGTAAATCCCATTGCGCTCCGTGAAAATATACGGAGCCATCTTCGGATTCCATCTCCGGGTCTGATGTCCAAAATGCACGCCCGCTTCCAGCAGTTGTTTCATAGAAATTACACTCATGTCTTTCCCTCCATTGGTTTGTTCTTCCGCGTCTCGTTCGCTTTCCCTGCCACCTGAAACAGGCACCGGCGTGAAATAGAAACGCGTGCGGATTTGGCTTAAAATTTACCGTTGTATAGTATACCATATCTTAACATGGGAAATCAAGACTTTTCTCGACTTTTTTTCATATCTCCCATGCCGCGCTGGGTCAATAGCCAGCGCAGGGAGGACAAGGCGGCCTGGTGAAGTCTCCCCACCCAGGATGGGCTGTATTGGAGCTGCGCGGCAATCTGCCGCAGCGGTTTTTCACTGTAATAATGCTGAAAAATCACACTTCTCTGCAGCTCAGACAGCTGATGAACCGCCTCCTTCACCGACTCTCGCTCCTCCTGATCGTCCAGCCACTGCTCCGGATCGCCTTCATCTCCCTCAAATTCGCATCGACTCTCCTTCAACGCCGTCGGACATACTTCTGAAAATAATTCCTCCCCTTTCCACTTCTCTCTATACTGTACATACCCATACCTGGTCAAACCGCTATACTGACAGATGCCATCATAGATCGCTCCTCGTATCCGTTTCACTGCGAATGTGGAGAACTCAAATCCTTTGGCCGGGTCAAAGCGGTCAACCGCCTCGATCAGCCCGATTATGCCACAGCTAATCAGATCATCCCGCTCCATTGACGGCGGCACATAGCAGCGGAGACGGCGGACGACAAAAAGGACTAGGCGCAAATTAGACTCGATCAGCCGTTGTCGCAGCGCCGGCTCCTTTGATACTGCATAAGCCGACCAGATTTCCGGGTTCCCCCGTCCCTCCGATTCCGGCTCCGGTAAAAATGAAAAAAGCTTGTTAAAATCCCATCGCTCCATTGATACTCTCCTGAGATAAGATTTTACCATGCTTCTTTCGCTATGTGGATGAACAAACTTCTATATTAAGTATTTTTATATTTTTTTAATTCGCTGGACAGGGCTGGATTTAAGATGCGGATGTACGTCCCCTTCATCCCCAGCGAGCGGGATTCAATGATGCCTGCGCTCTCAAATTTTCTGAGGGCGTTGACGATGACCGATCGGGTAATGCCTACTTTATCCGCCACCTTGCTGGCTACCAGCATTCCCTCCTGACCTCCCAGCTCATCAAAAATGTGGATCACCGCCTCCAGTTCGGAATACGACAGGGTTGCGATGGCAGCTTTTACGACAGAGCTCCGCCGCATTTCTTTTTCTGTTTCCTGCAAAATCGATCTGGCCAGTTCCACTCCCACCGCTGTCGCGGCATACTCCATTAAAATCAAATCGTCTACGGTGTAGCCCTCCTCATTTCGGCAACAAATCAGTGTGCCGACTCGGTCACCACTGCTTTCCAGCGGAACGACGACACAAAATCCCGACCGCTCATTTTTTCCCAAACCAAGTTTCTCAAGATTTGCATCCTCCTGCGTCTCCAAGATGCGATTTAGCGCAGCCGTGCAGGCCGGCGACAGCGTTGCGCCTTTCTCCAGCGAGCCTAAAAAAGCGCCCTCCTGCTCATCATGATTGTAGACATCTAAGATTTTTCCTTTCTTCGTCACGACCATAACGTTAGAATTCAGGAGATCACCGCATAAGATGCAGATATCTCCAAAAATCAGTGGATTTGCCCCCGATCTCTGTAACAACCGGTTTAAACTCCTAATTTTCTTCAATAAGTCAACGCTCATAGCAATGCCCCTCTCCCTTATTCATCGGTTTCCTCATCTTCCTTCGGCAGCTCCTTGACATAGCCGCAGTCTTCCTTCGAACAGATTAGCTTTCGCTTTTTTCCCACCTTCTCGTAGAGCATCGACCCACATTCCGGACATGTCTGATCCGTGGGTTTATCCCAGGACATGAATCCACATTCCGGATTGTTTTCACATCCATAGTAAAGCCTGCCCTTTTTCGTCTTTTTCATTTGTATTTGCCCGCCGCACAGGGGACATTTGGCGTCGATTGCCTCAAAATAGGGCTTGGCATTTCGGCACTCCGGAAACCCGGGGCACGCGTAAAATTTGCCAAAACGCCCATACTTTAAAACCATGTTGCGGCCGCACTTTTCACAGATTACATCCGTCACCTCATCCTGTATGGTGACCTTCTCCAGCTTCTCCAT
>JAHZBS010000257.1 GCA_019423265.1 Clostridiales bacterium | reverse complement strand
CCATACGATAGGACATGCCTATTTTATGGCTTTGAAGCTCTCTCCCACCATCGAGACGCTGGCAAAAATTTTTGAGGACAACATACTTCCGGTATTGCAGGAATACTTCTACGAGGACTATGAGAAAATCCGCCTGATTCTCGGGGATAACCAAAAGGATTCCGAAGATATCCAATTTATACTCGCTAAACCCAACGACTATACTGCATTATTCGGCACCGCCGACGTAGGACTCGACGATGGATACCGGTATGAAATTAATAAAAAAGCCTTTGGCAATCTGGAAGCCTACCGCTCCATTTAGCGTCTGAAAGAGAGGCACAGAAAATGAAGCCGATCTACCAAATAAAAGAATATGGCTCTTTTGTCTGCGATAGGGAGATCCCCGGTTATATTTCTTTGCCGGCGTGTACCTTCTCACAGCTTGAAAGATTTATCTTAACCAATCAAACCAAAGGCGCCGATCCTTTGGAGTTGATGGGCCTATCCGCGCGCAGGGGCGTCGGAAAAATCATCACCGCCAAAAACTATGTCGGCATTGTGATGATGAAGGATGGGACAACCATCGAGATACTGCCCAAAATTTATTCTGAAACCGATACCGACCCGTCGGGGTATCGAGCAAAGAGAGTGCTCATTGATATGGTAAAAACGCTCCCCGACACCCCTTACAAAAACCTTCAGGCGAGCAATGTTGCCGTGGAAAAAATGAATATCCTTGAGATTTTTATACGGATGTTTATCGACGAGGTATTCTATATTGTAAAGCGCGGATTGAAGTGTCATTATGAGCCGGTGGAGGAAAATGTCCCATTTTTCAAAGGCAAATTGAAGTTTTCTCAGCAAATCAAATTCAACCACTCCCACAGGGAGCTAAACTATGTCGAATATGACGCATTTACTGCCAACCGCCCCGAAAACAGACTCATAAAAGCGACTTTGCTGTATCTCCATAAACATTCCTCTTCCTCCAAAAACAGGAACGACATCAAAATCCTCTTGAATTCCTTTAATGAAATTGAACCTTCCGCTGACTATAGAGCTGACTTTTCAAAGTATATACCCGATAGCAATCTGAGAGACTATAGCACGGCGCTATTGTGGAGTAAAGTATTTTTGACGGGCCAAAGCTTCGCTTCATTCGCAGGCTCCGATACAGCGGTAGCCCTACTCTTCCCTATGGAAACCCTGTTTGAAAGATATGTCGCCACTCTGCTGAAAAAAGAGCTCGGCTCCGGAGGGTACACCGTTTCAACACAGGATGCAAAGTATCATCTGTTTGACAAACCGGGGAAGAAGTTTTTGCTGCGGCCGGACATTGTGATTACAAGAATTTCAGATAAAACCGTTTTTATACTGGATGCCAAGTGGAAGGTCCTGGCGGATACTAAGGCGAATTACGGTATTTCCCAGGCAGACATGTACCAAATGTACGCCTATCAAAAAAAGTACGCCGCCGAAAGTGTCACATTACTTTATCCAAAAACGGAGACGATATCACGGGAAAACGCCATTGAATTCACTTCAAATGACGGTGTCACAGTCAAGGTCCAATTTGTGGATCTCTTTGACGCAAAAAATGACATCAGACACATAGCGTCCAAACAAGCATTATAGCGCTGTTTTTTGCAAAAAATAAAAGAGGGGAGTCCCCTCTTTCCTATTTGCAGGTTTATTTATAATAGAAGTATTTGTAAAACACGGGGTAATCATTGAGCAGGTGTTGCAGCGTTGTGCGCTGGTTCGAACCGGGGTCAAGCACCGTGAACTGAGATGCGGAGAACCCGTCCCCCCCAGTATATCCATTGATCACAACCCAGTGCTGCCTTCCGGCGGATGTCTTGGCGCCGAACAAAACCGGCTTGCCCTGCTTGAGCTGATCATAGATGGCGCTTAGAGAATACTGGGTGACTACCTGATAATTGCTGGGCCAGTACACGTCGCCGGAGGAAGTGTAGCTGAGTTTTTTGGCCATGGCGTCCGGGTAGATTGTCGTGCCCGTGCGGTAGGACTCCATCATCGCAATCGCTGTGGTGGTACATCCGCTTTTCCCAATGGTCGTTCCCGAGTTTCCAAGGGTCACGTTGGCCCAGCGACTGTCCGTCTGCTTGAAACTCGGCAGATTCAGCGAAATCGCTGCCTGTCCGCTCTGAGATAAGTACTGGTTGCTGACATAGCCCGTTTTTGTACCGTGATACAGGACTCGGCTCCATTCACCGGAAGTGGATAGAACGACAACCGTCTCTCCCTTTGCCAGCTTGTCAAGGATCTGGTAGGAGGTTCCAGCTCCGCTCCTGACATTCAGATTTCCGGACTGGGTTTTAACAGAAGCGGCGGTTCCCTCTGTGGTTGTGATATAATCGGCATGGCAATACCCGTACTGGCCTTTCGCATATTCCACATACCACCATGTCCCCGACTTGGAGAGCAGCGTGACATAGCTTCCCTTCGCTAATGAAGCAACGACAGGATCGTTAGTTGAGCTATTGCTTCGAACATTCAGCCGTCCGCTTGAAGTCGAAACAATTCCCGCCGTCGATTGAAGCGTAGCAGCCTCTACCGGGGCGGAAAAGGCCAATGCTCCTACACTCACAGCAATGGTCAGTATAACAGATACTAGTTTTCTCATTTCGTCACCTCGAATTTATTTATTTAACAGCCCTGTGAAAGCTGCCGGCGTTATTATAGCAAGCGGATGTCCGTTTGGCAATAGGCCAAATTATTTCAAAAATTACAGAAATTGCTAAGGCTGGCGTCTTTTGTTATCTGCATGGGCAAAATAGAGAAAGACAGCGCAAAAAGCATTTCTGCCTTCCACGCTGTCTTTCACCTCTGCTATTTTCCTTACCGGCAAATCTCCGCTGTATCCCGCGCGATCATCAGTTCCTCGTCTGTCGGGATCAGCAGCGCTTTTACTCTCGAATCCTCGGTGGAGATGATCGTTTCCTTCCCGCGCACCGCGTTGCGTTCCGGATCCACGGTCAATCCCAGGAATCCAAAATAGGAGCAGATCTGCGCCCGAACCTTGCCGTTATTTTCGCCAAGACCCGCGGTAAACGCGATGGCGTCCAGGCCATTCATAGCGGCTGCGTAGGAGCCAATGTATTTGACGACATGATAGACAAAAGCATCGTTGGCCCGAATAGCGTCGGGATTGCCCGCCTCGCAGCCGCCCTCGATTTCCCGGAAATCGCTGGAGATGCCAGAAATTCCAAGGATGCCAGATTTTTTATTCAGCACGTCCATCATCTGATCAATGTCCAAATTTTCCTTGTGCATGATGTACTGCATGATCGCCGGATCGATGTCCCCGCTGCGCGTTCCCATGATGAGCCCTTCCAGCGGAGTCAAGCCCATGCTCGTGTCCACGGACTTGCCGCCGTCAACCGCACAGACGCTCGCCCCGTTGCCAAGGTGGCAGACGATGATCTTCAGATCTTCAATGGGCTTGCCCAAAACAGCTGCAACCCGCTGCGACACATAGCGGTGAGACGTTCCGTGGAACCCATACCGGCGGACTTTGTACTTGGTATAGTACTCATAGGGAATCCCGTAGAGATAGGCTTCCTCCGGCATCGTCTGGTGAAATGCCGTGTCAAACACGCCAACCATAGGGGTGTTTGGCATCAGTTTCTGACACGCACGGATCCCGATGAGATTTGCCGGGTTGTGCAGCG
>JAHZBS010000256.1 GCA_019423265.1 Clostridiales bacterium | reverse complement strand
TGACACCTTTGCAGTATCCGAGGAAATTCACCGCCGTTTTTTTGAGGGATATGCCAATGTCAAATTGCCCCACAAATTCAAGATCGCCGTGGGCGGCTGTCCCAATAACTGTGTCAAACCGGACTTGAATGATTTGGGGATTATCGGACAGCGAATCCCGCAGTTTGACGAGGATGCGTGCATGGGCTGTAAAAAATGTTCCGTTGCCAGCGCCTGTCCAATGGAAGCCGCCACAGTGAGGGATGGCATCCTAAACATTGATCCCGCCCTCTGTAATAATTGCGGTCGCTGTGCCGGAAAATGTCATTTTGACGCCCTATCGGAAGGCGTGAACGGCTATAAAATTTATATTGGCGGCCGGTGGGGCAAGCGCGTGGCCCAGGGGAGATCCCTTAGCAAAGTCTTTACGGATGAGGAGGAGGCGCTGTCCGTCATTGAAAAAGCCATCCTTTTCTACCGGGAACAGGGCAAGACAGGAGAACGGTTTGCGGCGACCATCGACCGCATAGGTTTTGAGACGGTGGAAGCAGAATTGCTATCGGACGCGATCCTGGGTCGGAAAGAAGAAATTCTGTCCGCAAATCTGCATGACAAAGGCGGGGCGACCTGCTAATACAAAATTCGACAGCCCATTTCTTAAATTTCCTTAATACCTCGCATTTTGAATCCATTTCTTGTATAATAAAGGAAGAGGAATGAAGGAGGTGGGGCTATGCTCGTATGTCAATATTTTGTCTGGTTCATGCTGTATAGTGTCATTGGCTGGGTCTATGAATCAATCTATTGTTCGATCCAGCAGCGCCAGCTCGTCAACCGGGGATTTCTAAATGGTCCTCTCTGTCCCATCTATGGGGCGGGCGCAATTCTGGTCCTGTTTTTGTTCCGTTCCCTACAGAATCCGGCTTTGATTTTTATTGCAGGCGCGCTGGCAACGGGGGTGCTAGAGTATGTCACGTCCTGGCTGATGGAGAAGCTTTTTCATGCCCGCTGGTGGGATTATGAGGATTGGAGGTTTAATCTCCACGGGCGGGTGTGCCTGGCCGGTGTGGCGGCCTTTGGCGCCATGTCTGTGATCTTGATCAAGGGCATTCACCCGCTGGTTGCTGTCTTGACTTCACGGATGGCGCCGGGCGCTGTAGGGGCAACGGCGGGTGTGCTCTTGCTTCTTTTGCTGGTGGATACGGCGATCACCACCATGCGGCTGTTGAAGCTGAATGAAAAGCTCAAACAGGTTCATCAACATGTCATTGCGCGAATCGGTGAATCTCGGCTTCACGAGGAGACGATGAAAAAATCAGTGGAAGAGGGAATCGCTTCGCTCAAAACCAACGGCATTGCCTCCCAGATGAGAGAGCTTGTGCAAAGGCTCACGAAGCGGGATCGGAGGATGCTTCGATCGTTTCCCAGATTTCAGTCCACACGGTATGGGGATGTGGTGGATAAGTTGAAGGAAGTGCTGCGAGGCAGCAAATAACAATACATAGCAAAGCCGCATGGAAACTTGCCGTGCGGCTTTAAATTTATTCTGTAGAGGATGAGCACAGGGCGGCTAGGGACTTGTCATAGGGGGGATAGGCAATGCCGTATTCCGTAACGATGGCTGTGATGAGGGAATGGTCTGTCACATCAAACGCAGGATTATATACATCGACTCCGGCGGGCGCCATGGATGCCTCATACCACATGTGGGTGACTTCCTCTGGCGGGCGCTGTTCAATGGGGATGGCCGTGCCGCTTGGGCAAGTCAGGTCAATGGTGGAGGTGGGCGCTACAACGTAGAAGGGGATGTGATAGTAGTTTGCCAGAATGGCGACGCCGGAGGTCCCAATTTTATTTGCGGTGTCGCCGTTGGCGGCTACGCGGTCGCAACCTACGAGGACAGCCTGGACCCATCCTCTTTGCATTACACTGGAGGCCATGTTGTCGCAGAGCACCGTGGTTTTGACCCCTGCGGCCTGCATCTCGAAAGCGGATAAGCGGATTCCCTGTAGAAGGGGGCGGGTTTCATCGGTATAGACATGGAAGTGCATGCCCCGCTGGACGCCGAGATGGATGGGTGCCAAAGCCGTTCCATATTTGACCGTTGCCAGTTGGCCGGCATTGCAGTGGGTGAGGATTCCGTCGCCATCCTGCAACAGCGATAAGCCGTATTCGCCCAGACGCCGGCAGACGTCCACATCCTCTCTCTGAATCGCGATGGCTTCATCGCGGAGTAAGGTTTTGAGACGATCAGTGGTGGCCTGCGGATTTCGCTGAACCACCTGCGCCATACGGTCCAGAGCCCAAAAAAGGTTAACGGCCGTAGGGCGGGATGAGGCGAAATACTCCTTGGCGGCTCGAAATTGCTGGTCAAATTCGCCGCGATCTTGGGTTTGAAACCGATCGGTCACCACATACAGGCCGATGGCGGCAGCGACGCCGATGGCGGGCGCACCCCGAACTCGGAGATGCACGATCGCCTCCCAGATATCCTCCGCCTTCGAAAGCCGCAACAAGGTGTACTCTCCAGGGAGCTTCGTCTGATCGATTAAAACGAGTTCTTTCGTCTGCTCGTCCAGCCGGACCGTTTCTGTTGTCAGAGAGGGTTTCATCGAGTTCCCTCCATATTTCTGACGATCTCCGAGATCAGCCGCTGCATATCGCGGCTGCGGAGATTGCCGATTTCAATGACCTCATCGCCGGACAGTGGCTGATCGAGGACGCCCGCAGCCATGTTGGTAATCATAGAAATGGCTAGCACGTTCATTTGACAGTGGGAAGCGGCAATGACCTCTGGCACCGTGGACATCCCCACCGCGTCGGCGCCGAGTGTACGGAAAGCGCGAATCTCAGCTGGAGTTTCAAAGCTGGGTCCGGTGCAAGCCAGATATACGCCGTGCTGTAGAGGGATGTTTAAAGCCGCAGCCGTTTGTTCTGCAAGGGCGCGCAATTTTGGCGTGTAGGCATACGTCATATCGCAAAAGCGAGGTCCGAAGGACGGGTCGTTTCTGCCGATTAGAGGATTTGTTCCCATCACGTTAATGTGATCTTCGATGAGCATCAGGTCGCCGACGGAGAAGTCCTGACAAATTCCTCCAGCGGCGTTGGTCAGGATTAAAGTCTGGACGCCAAGCCGCTTTAAAACACGGACGGGATAGATGACCTGCTCCATCGTGTACCCTTCGTAATAGTGAAAGCGTCCCTGCATACAGATGACCGGCTTATGGGCCAAAAATCCCGCGACAAAGCGCCCTTTATGGCCAGGAGCGGTTGAAAGGGGAAAATGAGGGATGGTTCCATAGTCTAGAAAGATGGGATTTTAAACGGCGCTGGCAAGATCTCCTAAACCGGAACCAAGGATAATGCCGATTTCTGGTGTAAAAGGCAATCGTGTTTGAATATACGCAACGGTTTCGTCTATCATAAAAAAGTCTCCTTTATGCGCGTGAGAGTTCGCTGAGGATACGAGTCTTTCGGGTCTCGACCTCAAATTGTATGCGCTCAATGTCCAGTGTTGTATACTCTCCATCCCGATAGAGTACACGGCCATCGGCCATGGTCAGGCATACATCGCTGCCCTGGGCGGAGTACACAAGATTGTTAAGCATATCCGTAGCCGGATGCATCCATGGGCCGCGGCTATCGATGACGATCAGATCCGCCCTGTACCCCTCCTGCAACAGGCCGCAGTCTGTGCGGCCCTGGGAAAGGGCGCCAT
>JAHZBS010000255.1 GCA_019423265.1 Clostridiales bacterium | reverse complement strand
TTAAAGATGAAGTTCGCCGGCTTGGCGAAAGCCTGGGGATTCCCCATAAGCTTGTTTGGAGACAGCCCTTTCCGGGGCCGGGCCTTGCCATCCGGGTCATGGGGGAGATCACCGAGGAAAAACTGGATATTGTACGCAAGACGGACTGGATTTTGCGGGAGGAGGTTGCCAAGGCCGGGCTTGATCAAGAGATCTGGCAGTACTTTACCGTGATGACGGGGGTTCAGACGGTTGGCGTCATGGGGGATGCCAGAACCTATGAATATGTAGTGGCGGTCCGGGCGGTGACCAGCCGGGATGCCATGACGGTGGAATTTGCAGAGCTTCCCTACGAGCTGCTCAAGGTTCTGTCCACGAGGATGGTCAACGAGGTGCCGGGGTGCAGCCGCGTCGTCTACGACATCACATCCAAACCTCCGGCCACAATCGAGTGGGAGTAGAAAAGTATGGCGGGCCGGAGGTTTACCTCCAGGCCACAATCGAGTGGGAGTAGAAGCGTTTAGGAATCGCCCCAAGAACTGCCGCGTAGACAAGGCTGTTCAGTCGTTTCATGTCCGCTTGTGTTGTTTGGCAAGAATCTATAAATCTTATACAGGCCAGACACTGAGTCAAGGGTAGAACTCAATTTACCTAGAAGAGGCAAAATTAAAATATCTACCGATGAGTATTAGTTTTCTGCCATCCAGAATCAGGTGCCTGGAGAGGCAAGGACACTGCATTGAAGCAGGAAAAGAGCATTTAGGATCCATAAACATAGGTCTATTACTAGCCAGGCATAATCCTATAAAAATGGCTGAACACTTTATCTAGTATCATATAGCTAATAATATTATTCTGCCAAATCTCACATGATGGGTGGAGGATGGAAATCGCGCAGAGTAGGAGAGGGAGGAAAAGGCATGAAGTATAGAGAGAGTGAGATTCTTCAATTTGTCGAGGAAAACGACGTGAAATTTATTCGGCTGGCATTCTGCGATGTGTATGGGCATCAAAAAAATATTGCCATCATGCCGGATGAATTGCCGCGGGCATTTGAGACGGGTATATCCTTTGCGGCGTCGGCGGTGGAGGGATTTATGAACGTGAAGGAATCAGATCTCTTTTTGATCCCGGACCCCTCCACGCTGACAGTGCTGCCGTGGAGGCCGTCCCACGGGCGAGTAGTTCGGTTTTTCTGCGATATACGGCATCCGGACGGGACACCCTTTGCTGGGGACGGGCGCCAGCTGTTAAAGCAAGCGGTGGCGGAGCTCAATGACCTTGGCCTCACATGCCAGGTCGGCACGGAATGCGAATTCTATCTGTTTGAGTTGGACGAGAAGGGAAACCCGACGAGAATACCCCATGACCGCGCTGGGTATTGCGACATTGCACCCCTAGACCGGGGGGAAAATGTGCGGCGGGAAATCTGCCTCACCCTGGAGGAGATGGGGATCAAACCGGAAAGCTCCCACCACGAGCACGGGCCAGGGCAGAATGAGGTGGATTTCCGGTACAACGACGCCCTGACGGCGGCGGACAATGTGATTCACTTTGAATCCGTTGTCAAAACCATCGCCAACCGCAATGGCCTGTGCGCATCGTTTATGCCAAAACCCCTGGCCGATGCGTGGGGGAGCGGCCTACACATCAATCTATCCCTGTTCCGCGACGGTGTGAATATCTTTCGAACCGACGGCTTTTCCCACAACCAGGAGGCCGAAAGCTTTATCGCAGGAATTCTCGACCGGATCTGTGAAATCACACTGTTCTTGAATCCCATCACCAATTCGTACAGGCGGCTTGGCAACAGCGAAGCGCCGGGCTACGTATCCTGGTCCCATCAAAACCGATCCCAGCTCATTCGAATCCCCGCCACAGTGGGGGAGAGAAGCCGGATGGAGCTTCGATCACCGGACCTGGCCTGCAATCCCTACCTGGCCTTCACCCTGCTAATCAAGGCAGGATTGGAAGGCATTCGAGAACACAAGAAGCTGCCGGCACCCCTAAATCTGGACTTATTTACAGCCAGCGAGGAGGAACTTCAGAACTTGCAGAAGCTGCCCAAGTCTTTAAAAGAAGCGCTGGACGAGGCGGCAAAGAGCACATTTTTACAGCAGGTCATGCCGGAGAAAATACGATCATTCTACTTGAAGGCCAAAAAAGAGCAGTGGAAGCAGTTTAAGGAGGCGGAAGATAAGCAGGAATTAGAGCACCGGCTGTATTTTATCCAAGTGTAGCGCGCACAGAGAGGGTGAGACGACATGGATAACGTCATAATCGTATCCAGTACGGAAAAAGGAAACACGGTCTTGACAGATTTTTTGCGGTCTCAGTCATTTACCGTCGCGGGAACCATTTCCAGTGGCTCCGAGGCGAGGCGCGCATTCCTAGAACAGGCTCCGGACCTGGTCATCATCAACGCGCCGTTGATCGATGAATTTGGCCATGAACTGGCGATGAACATAGCGGAAACCCATGTCTGCGGCATCATTTTGGTGGTGAAGACGGATGTGGCGGAGGATGTGGAAGCTAAGGTGGAGGATTATGGCGTGGTGGTCGTTCCAAAGCCTATCAACCGCGCGTTTTTCTACCATGCGGTCAAGATGGTGTTAACCGCTAGGCGAAGGCTTATGGTTCTGCAGACGGAGAATGTAAAGCTGCAGCAAAAAATCGAAGAGATCAGGCTTGTGGATCGAGCAAAATGCTGTCTGATCCAATATTTGAACATGACGGAGGCACAAGCGCACCGGCATATCGAAAAGCAGGCGATGGATACCCGCAGAACCCGACGGGAAGTGGCGGAGGGCATTCTGCAAACCTACGAAAGTTGAAAGGAAAGCGTGCAAATCATGATGGAAAAGCTTCGAGAGGAATGCGGTATTTTTGGCGTGGTCAGCAGGGCAGGGGAAGCGGCGGGCATCACCTACAATGCGCTTCTGGCATTGCAGCACAGAGGGCAGGAGGGGGCCGGGATCGCCCTTTTAAAGGATAGCTCCATCCTTTGCCAGAAGGATGTCGGGTTAGTCAGCGAAGTATTTTCGCCCTCTGTTTTGGGTGAACTTCCCGACGCCTCGGAGGCCATTGGACATGTCCGCTATTCGACGACGGGGAATAATACAAAGGCCAATGTGCAGCCAATCGTCAAGGAGTATCTGGAAGGGCGCATTGCCGTAGCCCACAACGGGAATATCGTCAATGCGGCGGAAATCAAGGAACGACTCCTATCGGTAGGCTGCGATTTCACAGCGACCAATGACAGCGAGGCCATATCCCTTCTCATCGCCTATGAGGCTCTCCATCGGGGCAGCATCGAGGCGGGGGTCGCGGAAGCGTCGAAGCAGTTGAAAGGTGCGTTTTCCCTGCTGGTCCTGTCCAGCAAAAACAAAATCATCGCCGTTCGGGACAGCTTTGGCTTCCGCCCGCTATGTCTAGGCCGAAACCAACACGGCCTGGCGGTAGCCTCCGAAAGCTGCGCCCTGGACAGCGCTGGATTTGAGTTTATCCGGGATGTAGAGCCGGGGGAGATGATCGTAATCCAGGGAGACGGTACATACACAAGCCAGAAAGTGCTTCCCTATGAAAATGAAGGGCTCTGCATTTTTGAGTACGTATACTTTGCGAGAACCGATTCCGTCATTGACAGGCTGAGCGTGTACCAGGCGCGGTTCAATATGGGAATCCAGCTGGCGAAGGAATATCCCGTGGATGCCGACGTGGT
>JAHZBS010000254.1 GCA_019423265.1 Clostridiales bacterium | reverse complement strand
TCCTCGTCCCGAAGCTCCACCGCCTCATGCTCCCCTGTGGAAGCGCCCGACGGCACAGCGGCGCGGCCCAGCGTTCCGTCCTCCGTTATCACATCGACTTCAACGGTTGGATTGGCCCTGGAATCCAGAATTTCTCTGGCATGGATCTCTCGTATTGCGATATTTTGTCTCATTCGATCAAACTCCTTCTCGCCTGTTGACTTCTATTGTATGCCCTATCCTCTGGCACCATGAAATTAGTATGGAAAATTTTGCGATAAATATGCAAGCCAAGTCCACAGGTCCTTTCACAGGAAAAAAGGATCCTCAGTTCAAGTTGAGCTGAGAATCCTTTTCGAAAACTTTAAGGGCGAATCAGCAGAGACTGGCCCGTCATCTCCTTCGGCTGCTCCAATCCCATCATATCCAGAAGGGTGGGCGCGATGTCCGCAAGCTTACCGCCTTCCCGCAGCGTCACCCCTTGCTCATAGTTGACCAACACAAAGGGGACTGGATTGGTCGTATGCGCAGTAAAGGGCTCGCCTGTCTCATAATCCACGAGCTGCTCGGAATTGCCGTGGTCCGCGCACAGAAACATCTGGCCATCCACAGCCAGCAACGCCTCCATTGCCCTGCCCAGGCATACATCCACCGTCTCCACAGCTTCAATCGCCGCCTCCAAAATGCCGGTGTGCCCTACCATATCCGGGTTTGCAAAATTGATGATAATCACATCATATGTCCCCGACCGGATGGCTTCAACCAGCTTATCGCAGACGCCGACAGCGCTCATGGAGGGCTGAAGATCGTAGGTCGCAACCTTCGGAGAGGGGACCAGAATCCGATCTTCGCCGGGATACGGCTCTTCGACGCCGCCATTGAAGAAAAACGTAACGTGGGCGTACTTTTCCGTTTCTGCCAGCCGCAGTTGCCTCAACCCCTTCGACGAGATATACTCCCCGAAAATGCACTGAAGCGATTCCTTCTCGAAGGCAATATCCTTGTTGGGGATGGTCACATCGTATTCGGTAAAGCAGACATACTCCAGCGGGAACCATTCCCGCTGAAATCCCGCGAAGGATTCGTCACACAGCGCCCTTGTGAGCTGTCTGGCGCGGTCAGGGCGGAAGTTGAAGAAAATGACGGAATCCTGCGCCTGGATCGTCGCTGTTGGCTTGTTTTGTTCCATAATCACTGTTGGAAGAACAAATTCGTCGTTGATTTCCGCCTTGTAGGAGGCTTCCACAGCGCAGACAGGACAACTGGCACTCTCTCCCTTGCCATAAACCAGGGCGTTGTACGCTTTCTCCACCCGCTCCCAGCGGTTATCGCGGTCCATAGCGTAATAGCGGCCTGAAATAGTGGCGATACGGCCGACCCCAATCTTCTGAATCTCCGCCTCCAGCTCTTTCACATAGTCAAGCCCGGAGGTTGGAGGGGTGTCGCGCCCGTCCAAAAAGCAATGGACATAGACCTTGGTCAAGCCCTGGGCCTTTGCCATCCGGAGAAGGGCATAGAGATGGGTGTTGTGGCTGTGAACGCCTCCGTCTGACAGCAGCCCCAACAGGTGCAGGGCACTGTCGTGTCTCTTGCAATTGTCCATGGCTTTGACCAGAGCCGGATTATCAAAGAAATCTCCGTCCTCGATGGATTTGGTGATTCGAGTCAGCTCCTGATAGACGATGCGGCCGGCGCCGATATTCAGATGCCCGACTTCGGAATTGCCCATCTGCCCGTCGGGTAGCCCCACATCCAGTCCGCTGGCTCCGCCCTTGACCCAAGGCCAATCCGTGAGCAGCTTATCAAAATTTGGAGTTTTGGCGAGCTTGACCGCGTTTCCTTCCGCGCGGTCATTGAGGCCAAAACCATCCAGGATCATTAAAACAGTTGGTTTTTTGCTCATGTAGACGCTCCTTAATAATTTACGATTTTGGCGAAATCAGCCTTCAGGCTGGCGCCGCCGACTAAGCCGCCATCGATATTGGGCATGGCGAACAGTTCCGCCGCATTTCCAGCGTTGACGCTGCCGCCATATTGAATGCGAATCTCCCCGGCAGTCTCTTCGTCATAGATTTCGCTCAGAACCTTTCGAATGGCCGCGCAGACTTCCTCCGCCTGAACGCTCGTCGCCGTCTTTCCGGTCCCGATAGCCCACACAGGCTCGTAGGCGATGACAGCTTTTTTCGCATCGTCCTTCGAAATATCTTTCAGCGCAATCTTGGTCTGAAGCCGGACCAAATCCTCTGTGATCCCCTGCTCTCTCTGCTCCAGCGTCTCCCCCACGCAGATGATGGGTTTCAATCCATGGGCAAAGGCTTTTTTCACCTTTTTGTTAATGGATTCGTCTGTCTCTCCAAAGTACTGGCGTCTCTCCGAATGTCCGAGAATCACATACTCAACGCCGCACTCTGCGATCATATCAGGCGCTACTTCGCCCGTGTAAGCGCCGTTCTCCTCAAAATACATATTCTGGGCGCCGATCTTGATGTTGGTGCCTTTTACAGCCTCCACCGCCACCATAAGGGAAATAAAGGGTGGGCAGAAGACGACCTCCACATCCTCGCGCTCCGAGACTAAGGGCTTCAGCGTTTCAATCAGCTCGATGGCCTCACGAGGCGTTTTATTCATTTTCCAGTTTCCCGCAACGATCACTTTCCGCATGAGTGAAATTCCTCCTTATTCTTTATCCGCGATGGCCGCAACGCCGGGCAGTTCTTTCCCTTCCAGGAACTCGAGGGACGCGCCGCCGCCGGTCGAGATGTGTGTCATCTTATCCCCGAAGCCCAGCTGATTGACCGCCGCCGCCGAATCGCCGCCGCCGATAATCGTCGTGGCATCGATCTCCGCCAGCGCCTTGGCCACGGCAATGGTGCCGCCTGCGAAATTCGGCATCTCAAATACGCCCATGGGCCCATTCCACACCACGGTTTTCGCATTTTTCAGAGCACTGGCAAAGAGTTCTCTCGTCTTCGGTCCGATATCCAGCCCCATCTCGTCGGGATTCATTCCATTTTCAGAAACGCGATACTCTGCGTCGTTGTTAAATTCTTTCGCCACCAGATTGTCAACGGGCAACAGCAGGGACACGCCCTTCTCCTTCGCCTTTTCAATCATCTCAAGCGCATATTCGATTTTGTCAGCTTCCAGCAGGGACGTTCCAATCTCTTTTCCCTGTGCCTTCAGGAATGTGTACGCCATTCCACCGCCGATGATCAGAGTGTCAACCTTTTCCAGAAGATTGTTGATGACGTTGATCTTATCGGATACCTTCGCACCGCCCAGGATGGCGACAAAGGGGCGCACAGGGTTGTCTACGGCGTTTCCAAGGAAATTGATCTCTTTTTCCATGAGATACCCCACGACGGAGGTCTCCACATATTTGGTCACACCTACGTTGGAGCAGTGAGCGCGGTGGGCCGTTCCGAAGGCGTCGTTGACAAAGATGTCGGCCAAGGACGCCAATTCCTTGCTGAAAGCATCCTCATTTTTGGTTTCTTCCTTGCGATACCGGGTATTTTCCAGAAGCACCACGTCCCCGTCTTTCATGGCGGCAACGGCCGCCTTGGCATTCTCCCCGACAACGGTGTCATCCTTAGCGAAAACAACCTCCTTGTTCAGCAGTTCGGAGAGGCGCTTTGCCACAGGCGCCAGGGACAACTCCGGTTTGGGCTCTCCCTTTGGCTTGCCGAGGTGGGAGCACAAAATGACTTTTCCCCCATCGT
>JAHZBS010000253.1 GCA_019423265.1 Clostridiales bacterium | reverse complement strand
CGGCCTCCGTCTCCCTCTGTCCCTGCAAAACTAGCTCCACCGTCGTCTCGCTGCAAAGGTGAGTATTGTTGATCAGCTCCGTCACCACAAGGCCTGTGGCCGCTTCAATCTCCCGGACCATCTCCACAATCTCCTGTTGATTGCGGGTAAAAGGCCGCATCAGATTCACCACCGCCGACATGGTATAGCCCTGCTCCAAAATTTGGCGGCGGTATCGCCCCAACACTCTCGCGCCGTCCTCATCGCCTCCCACATCGACGATCAGGCGGCCATCCTTTCTCTGAAAAGCGCCGTCCAACTCCGGAGTCAATGCCGGAATATCCAGCTGACTTGTGGCAAAACGAGGAGCCAGCACCTGAACTCCCCGTTTCTCCAGCATGTCCTTTGCCTCGTTGGTTCGAAAGAAAGGATTGACGACATCCAGGTCCAGAAGTATGGTTTTCTGCTGTTGACAGCTGTCCAGCGCCATTCGTATGGATAACTCTGTCTTTCCGCTGCCAAAGTGACCTGTCAAAATGGTAATCCGTTTCTCTTCCATCCGCACCTCACAGTATTAGATTTCAACAGTCCATCCGAACGTATCGGGGAGCAGTCCCAGCTGGATGCCTGTCAGATTGTCATACAATTTCTGAGATAGCTCTCCGATGGCGCCTCCGTTGATGGGCGCGATATTGCCCTCCCAGTTTAACTCCCCGATGGGGGAAATGACGGCGGCGGTTCCTGTTCCGAAGGCTTCCCTCAGACGTCCTTCCTTGGCCGCCTCAAATAGCTCCTCTATGGCAATCTGGCGCTCCGACACTTTGACTCCCCAGCTCTTCAGCATGTGGATAGCCGAGTCGCGGGTTACGCCAGGCAAGATGCTTCCATTCAGCGCCGGTGTCACCACCTCATCGCCGATCACGAAGAAGACGTTCATGGTTCCCACTTCCTCAACGTACCGGCGGTGAACTCCGTCGAGCCATAAAACCTGGGTGTAGCCGCGCTCCGCCGCGATCATCTGGGCTTTGATGCTGGCCGCATAGTTGCCGCCTGTCTTCACATGTCCCATTCCGCCCTTCACCGCGCGGACGTACTCATCCTCCACATAGATCTTGACAGGGTTCAGACCCTCTTTATAATATGCGCCCACCGGGCTTAAAATCACGTAAAATTGGTATGTGCGGGATGGCCGTACTCCCAAATGGGCGTCCGTTGCAATGATAAACGGGCGAATGTAGAGCGATGTCGCTTTCCCCTCCGGAATCCAGTCCTTATCCTCCGCAACGACAGCCTTGATCGCCTGCAACATGTCTTCCTCCGGGATCCGCGGAATACAGAGGCGATCGTTGGAGTTGTTCGCTCTCGCGATATTCTTGTCCGGCCGGAACAGCAGAATGCGTCCATCCGGCGCTTTGTAGGCTTTCATCCCCTCAAACATTTCCTGCGCATAGTGAAACACCATAGCCGCGGGCTCAAGGGAAATCGGCGCATAGGGGATAATCCTCGGATCATGCCATCCCTGCCCCTCGGTATAATTCATTACAAACATATGATCCGTAAAAAAGTCGCCAAATCCCAGATGATTCGGATCCGGTTTTTCTTTCGGATGCTGCGTTCTCGTCACTTGAATATTCAAACTCAAGGGTATCCCTCCTTATACTAATACAGCGTTTAAAAGGAGCGGTTCCACCGCTCGTCTTTTATTATAAATCTCTTTCTAGAAAAATGCAAGTTCTTTGTGGCAAAATTTCAATAAACCGTCTACTCCCGCTTTAGATTTTGAAATTCCAGCACCCCCCTTTCCGTCACAGTTAAGACCGCCTTTGCTTTCTCCCCTGTTTGGGGCAGCGAAACGGATAGGGGCGGTTTTTTTCCAGCTAAGGCATCCCGCATCAGCGCATCTGTCAAGGGGACGCCGTACCGCTCCAGCGCATTAAGCCAGACGGTAAAGTGACAGCCCTCCTTCCAATTGCTGCAATAATAGGATTTACTATTTTTAAGCACCTGCCCTGTATGGCACAGCGGGCAGGCGCCAATCTGCCGTTTTCCTTTTCGCCCTTTTCCCTTGGGCGCTTCTCTCTCAAAGTGTACCTGCTTTTCCTCCGACGGATCTTCCGATGCGGACACGATAAACTGCACATACCGGCTGATGCTGGCCATAAAACGGCTGGGATCCATGGTGCCCTGGTAGATTCGCTCCAGCGCTCTCTCCCATTTTCCGGTCATCTCAGGAGATTTCAGCTCCATGGGAAGAATCCGGATTAAATCCATGCCCTTCTGCGTTGGCAGCAATTGCTTGTTCTTTCGGATAACGTAGCCCACCTGCAAAAGCCGCTCGATGATGGATGCGCGCGTTGCCGGCGTTCCCAGAGATAGCTTGCCCATCGTCTCGCGGAGTTCCTCGTCCTCAATAAACTTCCCCGCGTATTCCATGGCCGTCAAGAGTGTGGCTTCCGTATAGGGACTTGGCGGCTTCGTCTGTTTGGTCTCCACACTCCCGCCCGCAATGCTGGCAATGTCCCCCTTTTGAAGCGGTGGCAATGGCGGGGGATCCCCCTCCTTGTCCGGCGCGGTGTCCTCTTTCTTCGACAGCACCGTGTAGCCTGGGTCCAGCACCACCTTTCCCTTGGCCAGAAAGCGCTCCTCCTGACAGAGAAGGATGACCTCCGTGACCTCATACTCGTATGCGGGATAAAAAACTTCCAGCAGCCGTTTTGCCACCAGCCCATAGATCTTCTTTTCCTCATCGCTAAGGCGGTTGAGGTCAGGCCGCTTTGCCGTTGGTATCAGGGCATGGTGGTCCGTCACCTTGCTGTCGTCGATGATCCGTTTTGTAAAGACCGGTTCCGGCATAGCTTCGATCCAGGCATGAAACTCCGGCCCATCCAGGGCCTGGATCGCGCGGAGCACGGTTTCTTTCATGTCGCTTGTCAGATACCGGCTATCCGTGCGCGGATATGTGATGAGCTTATGGCGCTCATACAGGCTCTGGGCAATCTCCAGCACTCGGTTGGCCGAAAAACCATACTTGCGATTGCCGTCCCGCTGCAATTCCGTCAGGTCGTACAACAAGGGCGGCAGCTGTCTCTTTTTGGTTTTGGTTACGCTCTCCACCTGGGCTTTGCCCACCGCCATGGCGTTCTGTAAGATCTGCTCTGCCTGCCCCCGCTCCCAGATCTTGGTGGTGCGCGTCTTCTGATCCTTTTCAAGGGCAAACCACACGGCAGAAAAGGCGGAATTCTCCGGCTGAGGCGGCTCCAGGGACAGATGAACCTCAAAGTAATCCTTCGGCACAAAGGAATCAATCTCTGCCTGGCGACCTACCAGCAGCGCCAAAGTCGGAGTCTGAACCCGGCCGATGGACAGCAGCGCGTCATACCGAAGGGTATAGGCCCGGCTGCCATTGATGCCTACAAGCCAATCCGCCTCACTCCGGCACCGGGCGCTCTCATACAGCCTGTCATACTCACGGCCATCCCGGAGCTTGGCAAACCCCTCCTGTATCGCCTCCTCCGTCATGCTGGATATCCAAAGCCGGTAAAAGGGCTTGCGGCATTTCGCCTGCTGATAGATATACCGAAAGATCAATTCCCCTTCCCTTCCGCTATCGGTTCCGCAGATGACAGCGTCAATCTCAGGGTCCTGCATCCACTTCTTGATGATGGCAAACTGCTTTGCTGTCTTCTTGATAACCTTGGTCTTCATTGTTTCCGGCAGAATGGGCAGATCCTGCCGGTTCC
>JAHZBS010000252.1 GCA_019423265.1 Clostridiales bacterium | reverse complement strand
ATGAAGCTGACGGCGGCGCTGGAACAGGAGCAGGAATCCAACCAGAAACGCCTGCTTGACCTGGCAATGATGCAAAGTCGTGCCGATGCGCAAGAAAGTGAAGTCCGCACCTTTATCAAGGAAATCCGGCGCTATGCCGCCATTGAGGAACTGGACGAGTCCGTACTGAACCGGCTTATCAGTAAAATCCTGATCGGAGAGGTCAAGAAGGTGGACGGCCAGAAGGTGCAGGAAGTCAGAATTGTTTATAACTTTGTCGGGGAAATCCCGGAGATTGCAGCATAAAATAGTACAGCCCTCTCCATGCCGGGGAGGGCTAATTATATACCAAATCAAAAAACAGCAATTCCTAACAAATATAGGGAATTGATATAAAATCTAAAAAAGATTGACAGAGGATATTCCTATATAGTATAATTCCAAATGAAATCAAACAAGGAGGTTTCTACAATGAACAAAATCAATATCAGCAATGCGCCTGCTTACACTTCTCCCAATTCCATGACTCTGATCTGTACAGAGAAACCGGATGGCAGCACCAATCTTGCAACTCTGGCATTCTGGGCTTTTGCGTCCACCAATCCCGGAAAGATCATGTTCTCCCTGAACAAAGGGGCTTACAGTCTTGAACTGCTGGCTGAGAAGAAAGAAGTTGTTCTCGCCATTCCCGGAGTTGAACTGACCGACGCTCTGATTGGGTGTGGCACCTGCTCCGGACGTGATACGGATAAGGCTGCTAAGGTCGGTCTGACGATGCAGGAAGTGGAGGGCACAAATATCAAGGCTCCTGTTCCTTGCAAGCTGTACATTCATGCGACTGTTGCCCAGACGATGGATGCGGACGATCATGTTGTCCACCTCTGCGATGTCAAGGGTGTTTACGGCGATGAAGATGTGGATGCTGTATTTGGCTGGAAAGGTTACGCTGAATTTGCGGCTGCGCAGCAGAAATAAGAAAGGACAAGGCGGCTGTCTGCGGATAGCTGCCTTATGGTTTAAGGTGGCAATATGAAAACACAAGGCGGATTTTTGATATCCCGGATCAAACAGGTCGGGGGACGTGTTTTTGAACGCATATTGAGCGAAAAAAACATTGATGCTTTTAATGGCTCTCAGGGAAGGATTCTATATATCCTCTGGCAGAAGGATGGCGTTCCCATTAGTGAGTTGTCAAAGGAGACCGGTCTTGCCACGACTACGCTGACCAGTATGCTTGACCGCATGGAGTCAGCAAATCTGATTTATCGGGATCGCGGCGACAAAGACCGTAGAAAGATTCTCATTTTCCTTACAGAAGAAGCCAAAGGTCTGGAACAAGAATATAATGAAGTAACAGAAGAAATCAGCAACATTTACTATAAGGAATTTTCTGAGGAAGAAATCGAGCAGGTGGAGAACTATCTCCACCGCATTCTGAAAAATGTGGAGGATGTTCTCTGATGAGCATCTGCATTAAAGATAATATTCAAAACATGAATCTGGTCATCGGCTGTACCGTAGGCTGTTCCTACTGTTATGCCCGAAATAATGTAAAGCGTTACCATATGATTGATGACTTCAGCAAACCGGAGTTTTTTCCGAATAAGCTGCGGCTGATGGAAAAGAAGCGCCCACAGAATTTCCTGCTGACCGGCATGAGCGATTTGGCGGGATGGCAGCCGGAGTGGAGGGATAAGGTGTTCGCAAAGATTCGAGAAAACCCGCAGCACCAATTCCTGTTTTTGTCAAAGCACCCCGACCTACTGGAGTTTGCGATAGACTTGGAAAACGCATGGTTTGGCGTCACTGTCACAAGAAAATCAGAGCTGTGGCGCATCGACACGCTTAAGGCCAATATCCGGGCAAAGCACTATCACGTTACCTTTGAGCCATTGTTTGAAGATCTGGGCAAAGTGGATCTCTCCGGTATCAGCTGGATCGTGGTTGGTACGATGACCGGGGCGCAAAGCAAAAAAATACGAACAGTCCCGGCATGGGCGTATTCCCTTGTGAAACAGGCCCATGCTCTCGGCATCCCTGCTTTTATGAAAGAAGATCTTGTTCCCATCGTGGGCGAGGCAAACATGGTGCAGGAATTCCCGGAAGCGTTCAATCAAGTGTTGGAGATACAGAGAAAATGGAAAAAGTAGAGATGAACGGCATCCTTATTGGGGAAGTCGAGACAAAGAATATCATGACGAAATCCAGCCTGCCGGTGGGCGGTTATTCGGTCAATCCCTATGTGGGCTGCACCCATGCCTGCAAATACTGCTATGCATCTTTTATGAAGCGGTTTACCGGGCACATGGAGGAATGGGGCACGTTCCTTGATGTGAAGCATTGGCCGGAGATTAAAAACCCAAAGAAATTTGCCGGACAGCGTATTGTAATCGGTTCCGTGACGGACGGCTACAATCCGCAGGAGGAACAGTTCGGCAATACCAGAAAACTGCTGGAACAGCTTCGAGGCAGTGGCGCAGATATTTTGATCTGCACCAAATCCGATCTTGTGGTTCGTGACATTGATCTGCTGAAGGAGCTTGAACAGGTCACGGTATCGTGGTCAATCAATACGCTCGATGAGGATTTCAAAGATGATATGGACAATGCTGTAAGCATCAAACGGCGGCTTGATGCTATGAAGCGGATTTACGATGCAGGAATCCGTACCGTCTGTTTTGTTGCGCCGGTTTTTCCGGGCATCACGGATTTCGAGGCGATTTTTGAGCGGGTGAAGGATCAGTGTGACCTGTTCTGGCTGGAAAACCTGAACCTGCGAGGCGGTTTTAAAAAGACGATTATGGATTATGTCGCAGAAAAACGACCTGACCTTGTGTTGCTTTATGATGAAATCTATAACAAACACAACCGCAGCTACTTCAAGGCGTTGGAAGAAAAAGCCGAGGAGATGGCCAGGAAATATGACTGCCCCTTTGTTGACAATGAAATGCCCTATGGCAGAGTACCGCAGGGACATCCGGTCATCGTAGATTATTTCTATCATGAGGAAGTCCGAGGAACAAAGAATACAGGAAAGCGGAACAAGTGACACATTCAATAATATGCTTTTAAGAGCATCGCTTCGGCGGTGCTTTTCTTATGCTCTTTTGGCGGCGATTTTGTGGATACGCTGAAAGGCAAACAAATTATAGTTCGTATCACATATAATCCCTCTTCTTTTAATGGAGAGGGGTTATTTTTTTGCCTTTTTTGAATTCATCACTTGACATTGTGGCAAAGAGCTTGCCAGCATGGATGAGCTGGCAGTCCTGGACGGCGGCAAGTGTATTCTCCAACTGCGCGGCGTCCGGCCTTTCCTGTCGGACAAGTACGACATCACGAAGCACCCCAACTACAAGTATCTGTCGGACAGCGACAAGCGAAACGCCTTTGACATAGAGCGTTTCCTGTCCGTCCGGCTGAAGCCAAAAGCCGAGGAGGTCTACGACGTGTACGAGGTAGACCTGACGGACGAGGAGGCCGCCACCGCGTAGGCGGAGCGGCCTATTCCGCAAAAAGGAGGAAAGTGTGTACCTTCCAAAATCTTTTGAATTTTCGGAGGTACTATATGGATTTTTTCAAGAGCGCAATCGAAGTGCTCCAGACCCTGGTGATCGCCCTGGGCGCTGGCCTTGGCGTGTGGGGCGTCATTAACCTTTTGGAAGGTTATGGTAATGATAACCCCGGCGCGAATGCTCATGTACGGTAAAGTATCACAAGAAAATTATGTCGAATTGACAGCCGC
>JAHZBS010000251.1 GCA_019423265.1 Clostridiales bacterium | reverse complement strand
ACGAAGATATCCGCGTCACGATCCAGGCGCTGGGCTGGCGCAGCGGCGGCCGGTATTTGCCCTTGCAGGATGATATATCCTCAGTGGCATTCTGGTATCAGGATCGGGTCAATGCAACATTCCCATCTCTGCCGGACCGGGATTACCTGGAGATAATTTAGAGCTTCGTAAAGATTCCAAATTATCAGATATTTTGAGGAGGTTATTGGATAGTTTGGCGGTTGCCAAAAGTCGAAAGGAGTCGTATAATATAGAAATCAGCGTCTGCGAATAACAGGCATGCGATATAAAATCGATTTGATCTTAGAAAGGAATCGAATGACAAGTGGGACAAAAATCGTATGAAATGGATATGTGCAGCGGGCCTCTTTTAGGTAAAATGATTCTTTTCGCACTGCCGTTGATGGTATCGAGTATTTTGCAACTTCTATTCAATGCGGCGGATATCGTGGTCGTGGGGAAGTTTGCCGGAAATCAAGCTTTGGCAGCCGTGGGTTCCACCGGTGCTCTCATCAATCTGATTGTCAATCTGTTTATCGGATTATCGGTTGGAACCAATGTTTTGGTAGCTCGCTACTATGGGGCGCGCCAGGGGGAAGATCTGAGCGAGACAATCCACACATCGATCTTAGCTAGCATAATCGGCGGAGCAGTTCTGGTTGTCATCGGTCTCATTGCGGCGGAGCCTCTCTTAAGCCTGATGGGAACGCCGGACGATGTCATCGACCAGGCGACCCTCTACATGCGGATCTACTTTATCGGGATGCCGGTGAATATGCTGTATAATTTTGGAAGCGCCATACTCAGGGCCGTGGGCGATACAAAGCGCCCCCTCTATTTTCTGCTTATCGCAGGCGTCATCAATGTGATATTGAATTTAATCTTTGTCATCGCCTTTTCTATGGGGGTGGCGGGCGTTGCGGTGGCCACCATCATCTCCCAGCTCATATCCGCTCTGCTCATCGTATACTGTCTGATTCGAAGTCAAGGTTTCTATCAGCTGCATCTCAAGAGTCTGCGCATCCATGTGGACAAATTGGCGAAGATGGTGAGAATCGGGCTGCCAGCCGGTATGCAGGGCGCAATTTTTTCTATTTCCAATGTTCTGATCCAATCCTCCATCAATTCGTTTGGATCCACTGTCATGGCCGGAAATACGGCGGCCTCCAATATAGAGGGATTTGTCTATGTCTCCATGAACGCGGTACACCAGACAACCCTGAGCTTTACAAGTCAGAACTTGGGCGCCAAACAATATTCGCGGATTGAAAGGGTTCTTCTGCTGAGCTTGGCGCTGGTGATCGTCATCGGCGTTGCCCTCGGCGGCGGCGCGTATCTGCTGGGCAATACGCTGCTGCGGATCTATTCCCCCGACGCGGAGATCATTCACTATGGGATGGTGCGGATGGCCTATGTCTGTGTCCCGTATTTTCTGTGCGGCGTTATGGAGGTCATGGTGGGAAGTCTGCGGGGATTGGGGTACTCGATCATGCCCATGATCGTATCGCTGGCCGGCGCCTGTGGGCTTCGGATCCTCTGGCTCTACACGCTGTTTGCCATGGAACCCACGCTCCCGATGCTGTATGTCTCCTATCCCGTCTCGTGGTTTGTCACCGCGGCGGTCCACGGGATTTGCTATCTGGTTGTCCGAAGAAAATTTATACATAAGGAGGAGCCGGCTGCGCCGGCGGTAGAGTAGAGTTTAGCAGAGAAACGGTTGCAGCGAATCGGCGTTGCAGCCGTTTTCGGCATATGAAATGATTGCCAGGGGCCCGGGGACAACTTATATTTGACAGAGGGAAGGGGACAGAGGTATAATTTTACTATAGCATATGGATTTGAACGAGGAGTGGATTCGCAATGAAAAAGACGGTCAGCGGTCATGGTAACAGGCGGATGCGATTCTGGATTTTGGGAGTTTTTTTGCCGGCTATAGGCTTTTTACTCGTTCTCTGGGCCAAACAGTCGGAGTGGGCCTCCGAGTATCTTTTCGCCAGGGGCCTCACGCGCATTTTGACGGTGCCTCTTACTTTTGTCACCAATCTCGTTCCCTTTTCGGTTGCCGAGATCCTTTTGTACTGCCTGATTCTCATGATACCCATCGGTCTTCTTGTCTGCTGCATCCATCCCCGGCTGAAAAAATGGAAGCGTTACGGTGCCTTGCTGCTATGTTTGACGTTCTGGGGCTTTTTTCTATTTCAAACCCTCTTTGTCATTCAGTTCGGCCGCAGAAGCCTAGAGTTGATGCTGGATTACGACACGGAGGATATTACCGCGCAGGAACTGTATCAGACAGCCCTGCCGCTTCTGGCCCAGGCGAACAAGCTGTGCGACTGTATCGCGTATTCGGAGGAGGGGGACTCGCGGTATCAGGAGGGAATGTCGAGGGAAGAGGGAAACCGCGCGCTGCTGCGGCATTCCTATTCCGGGTTTTCTGCCGTCCAGGATTCCATGGGACTTCCCTTAGGGGGGATCAACGCGCGGCCGAAGGCGGTTTTGGCTTCCATTGGCATGTCCTACGCGGGGATCACAGGCATTTACATACCTTTTACCGGTGAATCCAACGTCAATATTTCAATCCCCACCTTTGACATCCCCGTTACAGCGGCCCATGAGATGGCCCATCAAAAGGGCTTTTCCAAGGAGGATGAAGCGAATTATATCGCCCTCTGTGTATGTATGCAGGATTCGGATCCCTACGTCCAGTATTCCGGCTATATCTGCGCCTTTCGGTATGTATCCAATTCCCTATACCGGGCGGATAGGGATCTGTATAATGAGCTGATGTCGCAGTTGGATGCGAGGATACAGGGGGAATTCCAGTACTCGAACCAATGGTGGGCTAAGTTCGAGGGCAAGGTCAATGAGGTATCGACGCAGATCAACAACACCTATCTGCAAGCCTCCGGCAGTCCTGGCGTTATAAGCTACGGCTTAGTCACAAAGCTATTGGTCGGGGAGTACCGTCAGAGCAGCGAGGTATAGACGGTGTACGGCAGTTGGGACTGAAATCTCGAAAACCCGGCGTTGCAAAAATTGGAAGGCTATGGTACAATATTGAATAGCAAATAAAAAGGCGATTGAAACAGCGATAGTTGAAGTATGGGCCGCGGAAGCGGCAGAATGGAGGTCGATATGAAACGAACAGATTACTTATCCTGGGACGAGTATTTTATGGGGATCGCTCTGTTGGCGGCCCTCCGGAGTAAGGACCCCGGCACCCAGGTCGGCGCGTGTATTGTGAGTGAGAAGAATAAAATTCTTTCCATCGGTTACAATGGAATGCCCACTGGCTGTAGCGACGATGAGATGCCATGGGACAGGGAAAATGAAAATTCCTTGCAGACGAAATACATGTATGTCTGCCACGCAGAGTTGAACGCGATTTTGAACAATGCGGGGGCATCCCTGCAGGGCGCAAAGCTCTATGTATCCCTATTTCCCTGCAATGATTGCGCGAAAGCGATTATCCAGAGCGGGATAAGAGAGGTGATCTACCAGTGTGACAAATACGCGGACATGCCTCCCTACATAGCTTCAAAACGGATGTTGGATATGGCGGGCGTCGCATACCGGCAGCTTCCCCGCAGCGGCCGAACCGTGACGCTAGAGCTGTGAGACGAGGGTTTCGAGTGATTTGTGCGGGAGTGTCACAGAAAGCTCTCATCGCCTGTAGTGCTCCGGAAGGGAGAGTTGTATGATCATCAGTGCAAGCAGAAGGACGGATCTACCGTC
>JAHZBS010000250.1 GCA_019423265.1 Clostridiales bacterium | reverse complement strand
TGGTATACATACGGAAATTTAGATACGGAATTGTATTTTTGAGATAAAAAGTCGAAAATTTCGACTGAATTTGCAATGTGAGGTGATTATATGAACGAAAAGCAGTTTGAATTTTTACTATACCAATCAGCGGAAGAAGATATTTCAGTCAACGCGTTGATTAAAGACGATACGATATGGCTAACCCAGAAAGCTATGGCTGAGTTGTTTGATTGCAGTGCAGATAATATTTCCTTACATTTGAAAAACATTTTTGCAGACGGAGAATTAGATAAAGATTCAGTTACCGAGAAAATCTCGGCAACTGCCTCTGATGGAAAAAACTATCGCACTCAGTTTTATAATCTGGATGCTATCATCTCAGTAGGGTATCGAGTAAATTCCCGACGGGCTACAAACTTCCGTATCTGGGCAACAGGAATTTTGAAGGAGTACATGATTAAAGGCTTCGCCTTGGATGATATGCGTCTCAAGCAGGGGAAAGATGCGTTCGGAAAAGATTATTTCCGTGAATTATTGGAACGAGTTCGTTCCATTCGCGCCAGTGAACGTCGGATTTGGCAGCAAATAACCGATATATTCGCAGAGTGTAGTATCGACTATGACAAGAACGCCCAAATTACACATGAATTTTACGCTATGGTACAAAATAAATTTCACTATGCAATTACAGGTCGGACAGCGGCTGAAATCGTATTTACTTCTGCTGACAGGTCTAAGGAACATATGGGTTTAACGACTTGGAAAAATGTACCCGATGGCCGAATATTAAAATCGGATGTAAACGTTGCAAAAAATTATCTAAGCCAAAAACAAATCGCTCAGTTGGAGCGAACTGTATCCGGATATTTTGACTATATTGAAGATTTGATTGAAAGAGAAAATACGTTTACAATGGAAGAATTTTCCGAAAGCATTAATGAATTTCTTTCTTTCCGTAGATATGATATTTTGAAGGGCAAAGGGAAAATCTCAAATGCAGCGGCTACTAAAAAAGCACATGCAGAATATAAAGAATTTAATAAGACACAGAAAATCGTTTCTGACTTTGATCGTGAAATTAAACAGCTAAAAGCAAAAAATACATAAAAACCCGCCCTCCGGTATTGGCGTACCAGAGGGCGGCGAAGATAGATGCTTACCCTGAAGGGTATCACATAGCAACACTGTGATTATACCACCTTCAGGGCAGGCTTTGCAAGTCATACTTTGGAGGTGCTTTTTATGCCTAAAAAAAGAAAAGATGGGCGGTATCAAAAGAAGGTTACGCTATCGGCCGGGAAACAAAAGATTGTATACGGTAAAACGATTGCGGAGCTCAACCAGGCGGCGCTTGCTGTGCTTGAAGAGGACCGGCAGGGCTTAATCGTAGATGATAAAACCTTAGTGGGCGAATGGGCCAAAATATGGCTTGAGAAATACAAGGCTAATTTGAGGCCCAATACAAAGGCCATGTACAAAAACGCGTATAACACCCATATCATGGGGATGATTGGGGATATGCCGCTGCGCGAGGTTCGTCCGGTGCATGTCCGGGAGGTTATGGCCGGCGTATCTGAGAAATCAGAGAGCTTACAGCATAAGGTTTTACTTACAATGCAGCAAATTTTTAATACAGCCAGACAAAACGGCCTGATGATAAAGGATCCGACAGAGGGAATCAAAATCACGCCCCATACCAAGCCCGATAAAGCTAAATATCTGACAAAGGACCAGACCAAAAAGCTTCTGGCGGCCTGCGATGATCCCAAGGCCCTGGCTTTTGTCGCGCTGTGCTTATACTGTGGCCTGCGCAGAGAAGAGGCGTTGGGGCTGCAATGGGGAGACATTGAGCCGGACAGCTTAACCGTAAATCGAGCGGTCGCTTTTATTGGAAATCAGCCGGACCCCTCTCAAGAGCTGAAAACAAAAGCAGCGCACAGAACCATACCGGTTCCGGCGCCGCTTCGTGAAATATTAGGTAAAACTCCCAGGAGGGGGCTATATGTAATTGCTAAGACTGACGGCGGTGCAATGACAAAAATTGCGTTTCGCCGTCTATGGGAAAGGGTTGAACGCAGGGTGGATTTTCCCGTACATCCGCATATGCTGCGTCATACATATTCGACTACTTTATATCATGCGGGCGTTGACCTCCGTACAGCCCAATATCTTTTGGGCCATTCCTCCATACAGATGACGGCGGAAATATACACCCATTTGGAACGTGGGGATGGACTGAAGGCCGCCGGGAGAATTGAAAGATACTTTTTGGAGGAGCAGCCGTCAAAAACCAGTTGACTACCTTTTGACTACCACGGCCCAAAATAGTAATTTTTTAAAAATCGCATGAAATAGCCGTTTATGCTGACGCACACAGATGGATAGGCATTGAAAATTGCCTACGAATCAAGAGGTCGCGGGTTCGAGTCCCTCCGGGCGCGCCAGAATCCTTGGTTTTATGCGGTTTTTTGAAGTATTACCACTGCTTCAAGTAACCGCATAAAACTTTTTTATTGCCATTTTTCTGCCTCCTTCCCTTAAAAATAAAATTCGTGGCTTTGCTTCCAAAAAAATTTTGCTAAGCGGGTTTGCTAAGAACTTTTTTTCATTGTAATCATTGCATTTAGCGCCATCCTCTGCAAATCGGGATTTTCTTTGATGAGATCAAATAATTCCGCCTGTAGGTTTGGATCGCTTTGGGCTTTTTCAAGCAGAAAACTGAACAGTTGCTCGTTGTTGGCTATTACCGGACTGGAAGTTTGTCTGTTATAAAAATCCTGTTCAAATTTTTTGCTGAGTTCTTGGCGCCGCTTGTCCTGTGTATGCGCATAAATGTTGAGCAACGTATCAGCTTTGGCATGGCCGGTATCTCCTTGTACGGATTTATAATCGCCGTCACTCAGCTCCAGCTTATAAGTGGCTGCCGAGTGCCTGACACCATGAAATTCCAATTTCGGATAACTTAATCCTTGCTCCAACTGCCAGTCATTAAACCAAGACTGGATTAGCTTGGGTTCGATGGGATTTCCGTTTTCCAAACAGAAGAGCAGGCCATAATCGTTGTATTTGTCTCCCAGTCGTTCCTTATCTGCCTGTATCTGCTCAATCCGCTTCACGATTTCTTCTTTAAGTGGTTCTGTTAAAAAAATAAATCGTTTGCTCTTTTTGGTCTTAGGAGCCTTCAAGATCAAGCAGGACTTTTTCCCTTCCATAACAGTCGGGAACACTCGGAGCAGCGTATCACTCACGATGGCTTCAAGTGCGCTTTTCCTAACGCGTTGCAAGGTCTTGCCGACATAGATTCTTCCACGGACAAGATCAATGCAATCCAGTGTGATTGCCATGTCCTCACCATTTCTCAACGAACCGACAAATGCACAATGAATTGCCAAATGCAGCAACGGTTGGGATTCCAGCTTGACCAAAGCATCCGCCATGAGTTCCTCATCCCATATGGTACGCTCGAAATCGTCCCGCTTTTTGGGGCCTTCTGTCGGCACAGGATTTTCCCGGATCAGCTTGTACTCCACAGCTTTTCGGAAGAAAGGCTTTAAGATATCATGTACTTCCTTTATGGTCGTGGTAGACAGGTATTTGTCGGGAGATAACCCTTTGTACTGCTCTTCGGGGATTACGCGCACACCGTTCTTAAAGGCACCTTTTGGTGTTCGGCTTAGTTTATCATACAGAAGGTCAATGTCCCGTCTGCAAACTTTTTGTATGGGCTTGCTTCCAAGGTGCGGAAGAATATGGTTACG
>JAHZBS010000025.1 GCA_019423265.1 Clostridiales bacterium | reverse complement strand
CAAAATTCGGTTCGAGAAGCAAGTGCGGGGATGAAAATTTTATGAAAAAAATGCTGTCATATTATTTTGATACTGTCCAGAAAAATTAAAACTTATGCCCGCCCGGTTTCCAAGTACAAAACCTCCTCACCTGGACTTCACAGGGAGGAGGTTTTGTCAGCAAAGATCATTTGCGGCGGATTTGATCCCAATAGGATGTGCCGGAGAGCGAGTTCGGAAGCGAGAAATAGTCCAATATTGTTTTCCCGATGTCAGCAAAACTTTTGCGGGTTCCAAGATTGACGCCCGAGCGCAGAGGGGCACCCCAGGCCAGCATTGGCGTGTACTCTCGGGAATGGTCTGTACTGGGGGTGGACGGGTCGCAGCCATGGTCGGCAGTGAGGATCAGCAGATCCTCATGGCGCAGCAAGGGGAGAAATCTTCCAAGCCAGCTGTCAAACAGAGAGATAGCGGCGGCATAGCCGTCTATATCATTGCGGTGGCCATATTTCATGTCAAAATCCACCAGATTCACGAAACAAAGTCCCTGAAAATCTTCCCGCGCTAATGCGGCGGTGCGCGCCATGGCATCCGAATTGTCCTGGGTATGAAATTTTTGGCTGATAGAGCGGCCGGCAAAGATATCCCATATTTTTCCTACACTGATTGTGGCGCAGTTGCCACGGCTGAGGACGTCTAAAAAAGTTTGGCCTGGAGGCGCCAGGGAAAAATCCCGTCTCAGGGGCGTGCGTTCATAATGAGGTGCATCTCCGTGGAAGGGCCGGGCGATAACCCTGCCTACGCTCAGCATATCGCGGGCAATACCGCAATATTCATAAAGTTGTTCCACTGGAATGATCTCTTCGTGAGCGGCGATCTGGCAGACACTGTCTGCCGAGGTATACAGGATCAGATCTCCGGTCCGGACGTGGAGCTCTCCGTAATCTCGAAGTACCTCCGTACCAGAATATGGGAGGTTGCAGAGGATCCCCCGGCCGGTGCGGCGAGAAAATTCACGGCAGAATTGCACCGGGAAGCCTCGGGGATAAGTGGGAAGGGGAGCTTCCGATAGGATACCTGCTATTTCCCAGTGGCCTATGATGGTATCTTTTCCGCAGGAAGCCTCCTTCATCCGGGCAATACAGCCGGAAAAGCTGGGGGACTGCCTGGGAAGAGGCTTCACCCCTTCGATATGAAAGAGCCCCAGCTGCGCTAAATTTGGAGCCGAAAATTGGCGACTCTTCCGGATGGCGCCCAAAGTATCACTGCCGGTGTCACCGTACTGCCAGGCGTCTGGCAGTGCGCCGGCACCAAAACTATCCAGTACGATCAGAAAGACTCGTTTCATTGGGAGGGCCCTCTTTCTTTTGTTTTGGGGTATTGTCCGCATCGCCCAGCAGCTTCATAACGGCACACATGGAGGGGCCTGTCAAAAAGGCGGCAAGGATAGTGCCGGGGCCGAAGGTTCCGCCTAGAATCCCCCCTGTGATGACGCAGAGAATGTCGAATAAGACTTTGAACGTGCGCAGAGAAATGGGGGTTCGCTCAGAAAAATGCAGCATCAATGCATCCACCGGTCCGCATCCCAGGTCTGCGTGGAGATAAAATGCCATTCCCAATCCGAAGGACACGACGCCGGACAGAGAGCTGAGGCATCGGGCAATCCAGGTGGTTGGGGAATAGGAAAAGAATTCAAGAAAAAGATTCAGAAGTGGACCGATCCCCACTACGACTGCTACAGTGCCGGCTCCAATCCGTTTTCGGTCCCAGAAGAGGAGCAGCAGCAGGATAACGGCTCCCACAAGCAGCGCGGCGCTTCCCAGGCGAACTCGCAGCACCGCTGACACGCCGCCATAGAGAACCGAGAGGGGATCCATACCGATTCCGGAGCAAGAAAAAAACAGTCCTGCCAGCGCCATCAGGACGATACCAGCGGCTAAAAACAGATAGCGGATGACGTTCTGCTTTGTCAGTATTCTAGTGCGTATCATGGGCGGTTCCGTCTTTTTCTTCCGCATCGGCCCGGATCAGCAGCCGTACCGCTTCGACGGCGGTTTCAATAGCGGGAGCAGTGTCATGGAATTCCGGATCCTCATAGCCAAGTTTTTTGCGCTCCATATTAGCGCAGACCAATAGAACGGTCCCGGTACGTACGCGGCGGGCGCTCCCCAGAATGAATAGCGCAGCGGATTCCATCTCAGAGACAAGGCAGCCTCCCCGGATCCAGGCATTCCATTTCTGGCGAAGCTCCGCGGATACCGGCTGGGCTTCAGGCTCATGCTGGCCGTAGAAAGAATCCTTACACTGTACCACGCCCACGCGATAGAGCATGTCCAGTTTTCTGGCCGCCTGTTCCAGAGCGCATACCACTTGATGGTGGGCGACAGCTGGAAAGTCGATGGGGAGATACTCTCTGCTGGTGCCCTCCGCCCGGATGGCGCCGCTGGCAATGACGATGGAGCCGGGGAGGACGTTTTCGTTCATGCCACCGCAAGTTCCAACCCGGATGAAGGTGTCCGCACCTACCTTCACCAGCTCTTCCACTGCAATGGCTGTGGAGGGACCGCCGATTCCTGTGGAGGTGACGCTAACCTTTTCCCCCAACAGCGTACCCGTATAAGTTCGGTACTCTCGGTTATATGCAACCGGGCGGGCGCCGTCCAGATAGGAGGCGATCTGTTCACAGCGGCCTGGATCGCCGGGCAGCAAGACGTAGCGCCCCACGTCGCCGGACTTTAGCCTGACATGATATTGCAATTCGTTGGGCGCTAGCATACTCCCTCCTCCTTTTCTTCCTCTTGGACAAGGCGGACTACCCGGCTGCTTCCCAGGCGGTCCGCTCCCAGCGAAAGAAAATACTCTGCGTCCGCCAGAGAGCAGATCCCTCCCGCCGCTTTGATGCGGATTTCCGGTGAGCAGTGTTCTCTCATCAGGCGGATATCCTCCGGGGTAGCCCCGCCTGTGGAAAAGCCGGTGGAGGTTTTAATGAACTCCGCGCCGGACTGGCTGACGATCTCACAGAGGCGGAGCTTTTCTTCTTTTGTCAGCAGACAGGTCTCGATAATGACCTTGAGAATATGCGTGCCCGCAGCCGCTTTGACCTGGCGGATTTCTTTTAGCACATCCCCATAGCGGCTGTCCTTGACCCAACCCAGATTGACGACCATATCGATCTCACCGGCGCCGTTTTCGATGGCATCTCTCGTCTCCGCAGCTTTGCAGGCAGTGGTGTTGTATCCGTTGGGAAAGCCGATTACCGTGCAGACTGTCAGCCCTGGAAAGGCTATGTGGACCGGGGCTACATAGCTGGGGGGAATACAGACGGAAGCGGTGTGATATTCCTCTGCCTCCCGGCATAGAGTGATGATTTCCTCCCAAGTAGCTCGGGGGGAGAGCAGAGTATGGTCTACCCGGCTTAGAAGTTCTCTGCGGTTCATATGAATATGCTCCTTTCTCATTCCGATTCCTTTTTCCAGCGGTGCAGATTCCTTTTCTGCTTTGCGCGGAAGCTTTCGGCAATCTCCTCTGGCGTAACCTTAAGACAGAGCAAGGTATCCATGAGATACATCAGGAGGTCGCAGGCTTCCTCCGAGAAGTGGTTGTGGATTTTCGGATCGCAGATTACATTGTCTGCGCCTTGTTTCTTTAAAATATCAATCATTTCCCCGGCTTCGCCCAGCGCCCATAGTAGGCTGGGGATCGCCTGGCTGGGGTTCAGAGAGTCCCAATCGTCTGCATAAGCGCTGTGCAGCTCTAGCTGGAGGGACTGCATTTCGTCGATTGTCAATGGTTTCATAGGTTTAATGCCTCCTCCCAGGCGCAACGGGCGGCAGCCGCCGCTCCCAGTACTCCTGCGTCATTTCCAAATGTAGCCAGGCGTATATCCGTGGAGTGGTAATAGCGGCGGTAGGCCGCGTGTTCGTCCATGCCCGCTTTGATGCAGCGGAGAAAGAAATCGCCGGCCTCGCTGATGCCGCCGCCGATAGATAGGACATCCGGAGCAAAAATAGTCAGAAGGCTGACCAAGCCGATGCAGACCTCCTGAATATAGCGGTTCCAGATGGGAAGGATTTTTTTGTCTCCCACTTTGACAGCCTCCAGAATCGCCTGGGCGGAATCATATCCCTCCGTCTGGCGAACAAGAGCGCTGGTAGAAGCGTAGCGCTCATAGCAGCCGCGTTCCCCGCAGGGACATAGTTCTCCTCCGGCATGGGTAATTATATGCCCATATTCTGAAGCGATCCGTTTGATTTCCCGGTAGGGTTTGCCGTCTATAATGGCGCCGCCGCCCACACCGGTGCCAAGAGTCAGATAGAGGGCGTTGCGCTGGCCCTTGAGAGAGCCGTTTTCCCACTCTGCCAACATGGCGGCGTGTGTGTCCTGCTCCAGAAAGACAGGTCTTCCCAGACGCTCTTCCAGAAGAGGTCCCAGCGGCGCCTGATCCCAACCCAGATTGTCTGCGGTTACTAAGCCGGATGTGTTATCCACATCCCCAGCGCAGGCGACACCTATGGGAATCCCGGCTGAGCCTCCGTTTTCCCGGATCATTTCCGCGATTCTGTCTGCCAGAGCAGTGGGATCTCCCTGGGGAGTAGGTTTCTTAGCCCGCACGAGAATGGACGAGTTGTCATCTATCCGGGCGAATTTGATGGATGTTCCGCCGATATCGATACCAATGGCTTTCAAAGGGTTTCCTCCTTCTGATGAAGATGGCCGCCGGTCAGAGTAAAGAGCGGGCGCATGTCCCCATCCCAGCCGGTCAGGGAAGCTATCGCCCCCACCCGAATGCCGGAATCAATTTGCAGCCAGCGGGCGGCGTTGGCCGAGGCCGCGTTTAAAGCCTGGCAGTCGGGGATGCCAAGAGTGATCAAATTGCGCACCGCTCCCGGCAGGTAAGTCCCGCCGCCGTTCAGGCCTCCGCCTTTTATATAGGAGGCGCCGCTGTGAACCTCAACGGTTAAGCCATTGTCGAGATACTCTCCGTCGGGGAGATTGGTGGTGGAGACGGCGTCGGAGATGAGAATCAGCAGGTCGGGGCCCTTGCAGTTCCATAATAGGCGTATTGCGCCGGGATGCAGGTGGACCAGGTCGGCGATCATCTCGCAGTAGATTCCCGGCTGCACCAGAGCGGAGGATAGAAAGCCGGGGTCGCGGTGCCCAATGGGGCGGGCGGCGTTGAAAAAATGGCAGATGGATCCAACTCCACAGGCAAAGGCGGATTCTCCCTCCTCATAGGTGGCGTCGCAATGCCCCGCCTGGACTCGAACCCCCATGCTTTTCAGAAGGGAGATGACGTCGCCAGCTCCCGGGACCTCCGGGGCCAGAGTCATTTCCCGGATGATAGACTCGTAGCCCTGAATCAGCCGGCGGCAAGCGGCAGCAGATGGGGGCAGGACAAAGCGCTCCTCCATGGCCCCTAGCCGTTTTGGACTGATGAATGGCCCCTCCAGATGGGCTCCCAGCAGCCGCGCGCCGGGAACACCTTCTTTCTTCTGGCGATCCATAACCTGGGAAATGACCTCCAGCGATCCGCGCATGACGTCTATGGGGCCGGTGTAGGGAGTGGCCAAGACGGCCGCAACGCCGGATTCTGCCAGCCGGAGAAGCCAAGCCTCCATCTTTTCCACCGTGGGATGCATGATGTCAAATCCGTTCCCTCCGTGGAGATGCGGGTCGATGAGTCCGGGCGCCAGCGTCTGCGCGGAAAGATCCGAAGTGGTTCCGCGGGCGATGCGTGTGACCCGGCCCTCATCTATTTCCAGGACGCAGTCTTTCTTCCAGCCATCCTCCGTCAAAAGGCGTTTTGCGCCAATGATGAGTTTCAAGGGATTCATCCTTTCAGAGAGCCTACCATTACGCCCTTGACAAAGTATTTTTGCAGAAACGGATAGACCAGCAGAATTGGAACGGTACAGACGATAATGTTGGCATACTTCACAAGGGTCTGGGCGGCGGAGTTTGTTTTCACATTGAATCGGGTCTGGACGTTGCCGGCCCCTGCCATCATCTGGTTGTTGCTGTCGATGAGAATTTCCCGAAGCACTGATTGGATAGGGTATTTGGCGCGTTCCGTCAGAAAGATCATGGGCTCATACCACATATTCCAGTAATGCACGGCGCTGAACAGAACCAGTACGGCGATGACGGAGCCGCTCAGGGGAATCAGGATCCGGCACAGAATGGTAAAATCGCTGGCCCCGTCAATCATCGCCGCTTCCTTAAGCCCGTCGGGGATGTTTGTGAACTGAGTGCGCATGATGATGATGTTCCACACGCTACAGGCGCTGGGGAGAAGGATGGCCCAGGGAGTGTTCATAAGCTGCATCTGGTTAATCAACAGAAAAAACGGAATGATGCCGCCGCCGAAATACATTGTAATAGTAAAATATACCATGATTGGCTTTTTGAGCATGACGTTTTTCTTGGAGAGCACATAGGCGGACATAACTGTCGTAAGGAATTGCAGCGAAGTCCCTACGACGATATAGAAGATGGTGTTCAGAAAGCCAGTGGCAATGTTTTGGTTGGAGAAGACGATTCGGTATGCGTCAAAGTGGATACCCTCCGGCAGCAGCAACAGACCATTTTTTTTCATAACCACCGCCGGGTCGCTGATGGAGACTACCAGCACTTGATAAAGCGGATATAGACAGACGATGGCCAGTAGAATTAAGGCTAGGTAGATCACCGAGTCCAGTATCCGATCGCCCGGGTTTGCTTTTGAATGTTTTTTCATATGGACCTTCCTTTACCACAAGCTATTTTCTGTAGTCTTTTGGCTGAACCAGTTGGCAAAGATCAGCAAAAGAAAATTGATTGCCGTCTCGAATAGTCCCACCGCTTCCGAATAGCTGTAATCTCCGCCTTTGAGGCCCCGGCGGTATATGAAAGTTCCGATTACGTCGCCGGTTTCATAGGTCATGGGCGTGTACAGCAGTAATATTTTATCCGAATTGGCGCTTAACAGACCGCCGATGCTTAGGATCATGAGAACCGTTATCGTCGGCACGATTCCCGGAAGGGTGATGTGCCAAATCTGGCGGATCCGCCCGCATCCATCCATGCGGGCGGCCTCGTATAGGTTGGGATCGATGTTGGTCAAGGCGGCGATGTAGATGATGGAATTCCATCCAACAAACTGCCAGAGGTCGGAAAAGACGATCACGCTGGGAAACAGGGAGGCGCTGCTCAGAAAGTTGAAGGGCCTCCCGCCCAGACCTTTAATGATTTCATTGAAGACACCGTCATAGGCCAGAAAGGATTTTAGCATACCGCAGATGACGACGGTGGAGATAAAGTAAGGCATGTAGGATATCGTTTGGACCGTCCTCTTAAACGCCTGGCAGCGAACCTCGTTGAGCAGCAGCGCCAGTATAATCGGACATGGAAAGCCGATTGCCAGGGAGTAGACGCTGATGAACAGCGTATTGCGGATGATTTTCCAGGAGTGAGGCGAGCTAAAAAATTCCGCAAAGTTGGCCAGTCCTACCCACTCGCTTCCCAAGAAGCCGGTCTGAGGGCGGTAGTTCTGGAAGGCGATGAGGACGCCGTACATGGGGATGTAGCAGAAGATAAAGATGAGTACAATGGCTGGGAGTACCATCAGATAGGCCTGGTAGTTCCGTTTGAAATCCATCTTGAGACGCTGTAACATGGATGTATCGCCTCCTTTTCCTGACCGCCTTATTTACCCTGTACCATTTTATCGCGGGCTTCCTGCGCCTTAGCCTGCGCCGCGTCAAGCCCTAAGGATTTTGCAGTGTCGCGGAACTGGTCGAACTGATCCAGACTTTCCTGGCCGATGATGAACTTCAGCACCATAGGATCCGCATAGGTTTTGGCGTCGGCGAGTTTAGCGTCAAATTCTCCCCAGCCGTCGCCTTCGAAGATAGTATAGGTCCAGTTGTAGTTCGGGGAGGCGTTCTGACTCCAAATCACTCCGGCTTCCGCGGTGGAAGATAGAGTGGTCTCGGCGCCGCTCACGGATATCAGAATGGAGCGGAGGCTTTGGTAGCCGGTGCCGTAGGGAAACAGCTCGCAGGAGAAGATGTAGCCAGTATCACCGTTCAGCACGGTGTCCAGATAGTAGGGAGCACCGTTGCGAAGTTCATAGGTCTCCCCCTCGACCCCGTAGGTGTGGCGGAGGACGCCTTCCCTCGTAAAGCCGACGTTAAGCCATGCTGCTGCGACCTCCGGATGTTCACAGGAAGTGGTGATGCAGGTGTAGTTGGCGGGGGCGGAGTCGTAACTGGCAAGCCAGTTCAGCTGCTGGTTTTTATCTTTCCGAGGCAGAGGCATGGCAACGACTGTAAAGTTTTGGTCACCGGTATAGTTTAGCTCCCAATATTCGGGGGCGTTGAACTGATTCATATAAATGCCTAGTCGGTCGTCCAGGAACATGGCGGCGAGGGATTCATCGTCCCGGTTCATGAAGTCCGCATCTATATAGCCCTTGCTGTACCAGTCGTGTATGAGAGTGAGGTAATCTTTAAAGGCATCCTGTGTATAGGCGTGGGGTTGTACGGTAGATTTGTCGGGACTCAGGGTGAAAAAATCGCTGTAGATGTCGAATGCGCTGATGATGGAACCGTCATAATTGTTTGTGCCGGAGACGCCGAGGTTCATGGGGACGACATCGCCGCCGCGGTCCTTGAAGGCTTTTAACACAGTCTCCAGCTCATCAAGGGTTTCCGGGACAGCCAGCCCCGCTTCGTCCAGCCAGTCTTTGCGGATGACCGGTCCATACTCAGGGGGAACAGCGTTCGTCCAAATTTGCGTGACACACCAGAGGGAACCGTCGAAGGACAGGCAGGAATCGTAGAATGAGGGCTGTGCCTTAGGCTTATACAGATCCCGTTCTTGCCCCCATTCCCATTGGCCGAAGGAACCGTCGTCGCACTCTAGGGCTGCCTTGTAGTCGGGCATGTATTGGTCCAGGTAGGGTTTTAGATCGATAAAGCAATTTTCATCGAGACTTGCCTGCGGTCCACCCGGATAATTGGCATTAAATAGCATATCGTAGAATTTTTTGGAAGCGATCATAAGGTTCAGCTGCTGGTCGGCCTGTTCGATGGAAGGATGAATGAACTCCACGTTGACGCCAGTCTGATCCTTCAGCCACATAAAATAAGGGTGTTCCGCCAGCGTAGTAAAATTTTGGGCCTGTACGCCGTCGAGGGGAATCCAGTAGGTAAGGGTGATGCCTTCGCTTCCTTCGATATAGAGCGGCCCTCTTTCACCGCTGTCGGATGGTTGGGAGTTGGTTTGGCTGTCTGTGCTGCTCTCCGTATTTCCCCCGGAACGACATGCGCTGAATATTCCGGCAATCATGGATGAACACAGGAAGATGAAAAAAATGCGCGTGAAGAGTTTACTTTTTCTCATTCGAAAAGGCCTCCTTGTCTATTGTCATGTCTGTGAAATGATGTACGGCCGGCGGCGCCAGCCGGCGTGGGTATGTGTGATATTTTTAGTATAGACTATGACTAATTTTTTGCAATACACAGTTTCTGACGTTAAATTTAGTCAAAAAGTGACGAAGAATATTTGAATTTTATGGGAAATATATAAAAGCCATCCGGATAGAATCAGGTTTATTCATGACCGGGTGGCTTTATGAAGTGCGGTATTCGCTGGGAGTCTGACGGTAATAGGCTTTAAATTTCCGGTTGAAGGTCAATATGCTGGTGTACCCCACCTGCGTTGACACATCCTGAATGGTCAGATTCTTACAGCTGCGAAGAAGCTCGCCCGCCTTTTTCATGCGGACCTCGTGGATGTACTCCAGCACGCCGCTGTCCGATTTCCGGCTGAACAGCTGCGAGAGGCTGTTGGCGGACATGCCAAAGGCTTCGGCAATGGAGGAAACGCTCAACAGGGCATTGGCATAGTGCTGACATATGTACAGTTTGATTTCACCGACTCGCCCTGTTTCTGAGTCGTCCGGAGTTTGAACCTGTCCGGTATTTGCCGCCAGCTCCGAGAAAAGCTGCTCCATCATCTGGTAAAGTTTCCGGTGGGTCTTGCAGTAAATGAGTTCCTGCAAAAGGCGATTCCACATTTCATCATCCATTCCAGTCGAGTCGCTGATATTGTCCAAGTCGTGGAGAAATTGGTATTTCAGCGAGGACAGGTGAAGGTTGGAGATATCCGATTCGGGGAAATACTCCTCCAAAAACTCCGTCGGAAAGAGGCTGGAGAGCATACGGGAGGCCTCGCCGAACTTTTCTTCTCCGATCAGGGACGAGAAAAGCAGCTGTTTGTCCAAGTGACGCCAGTCCCGCAGAAAATAGGCCGTCTTAAACTTGCAGCTGGAAAAACTGGTGATGACGGCGTCTACCCTGCTATAGGAAAAGACCATGGCCGTGCAGGCTTCACCGTAGGCGCGCTCTATGTCCTGCTGGTCTTCGTAGACCGAGCTGAAGGCCGCGCTGACCGTTAGGGTTTCCTGCCGGTCCAGCCAGTCGATCTGGGCTGTCAGGAGTTCCTCCACCTCCTGCTCGCCAAAATCCGGCTGCGCCATTCCAAGAATTTCCGTTACGCCGCCGCCCAGAACCACGCTGCGGCAGAAGCAGCCGGCGGGGAGGGCCTGCTGAGAGACGGCGATCCATTCGCTTTCCGTTTCCACAGAAACCTGGGGGGCGGAAAAGCAGATCACAGCATACCGGCAGCCCGGGGGCATCCAAAAGGCGTTGCCCTCCTGCGCGTTGCCCTGCAGAGTAGCCCGCAAGCTGTTTCTGGCAATCACGGTTTCATACTGCTTAAGCTGCGCCTGAGCGGTACGCCGCTGGTCTAGAAGCGTGTCCACAGCGCTCTTGATCTGCTCCAGGCCCTGAGTGCCTGAAGAGTCCGCTCCGTAATTGTCCCGGATATGCGCGATCAACTGATTCAGAGGCATTGCGTTGCGGCGGCCGAGAAAGACGGCCAGCGCCAATCCCAGCACTACAGAGGCCGCCAAAAGGGTCCAATAATACCGCTGTAGATCCCGGCTTGGGTCCAGGATCTGGGAGTAGGGGATCAGCGTTTTGATGCGGTAACCGCCGGTGCTGGATTCCAGGGTGTACAGCAGAGCCGTTTTCCCCTGAATCTGAAAATCTTCCATCTCCGTTTCTTCGGAAATGTGGGAGAGGACTTCGTCCCCCAACTCGATGCCGGTCTTGTTGCTCACAGCAAGGATGCTGCCGCTGTTATCCAGCATGAGGAATATTCCGCCCTCCACATTGGCCTTGTCGATGAGAGTGTTATAAAAGCTGTGCTTCAGCAGGATCACCAGCTGCTTTTCCGGCAGGCCGTCGTTTCTCCGGGACACCGTCCGTATAAAGGCCATACTGCTGTTGCACAAGGGGATCAGCTGCCCGTAGGAAAATGTTTGATGGAGTTTCTCCATCGTCTCCAAGGAAATACCCCAGTTTTTGTAAAATTTTTGGTACGCCATGGCTTCCTCATAGACGCCCTGGTTGGCCACCGCCCGCTGGGATTCGGAGGAATAGAGGTAAAGGGAACTGACGTATTCCGATCCGGCCTGCATCTTTTTGCGAAGGGCCGCAGACAGATCGAAGAGCTCCATTCTTGAAGAGGCGTCCATCTCGTCGGCTGCAGGAATCGAGGCGCCTCTTAATTCATCTCCCAGCTCCATGCTCATATTGGTCAATTCAAGCAGCGTTCGGTCGATTTGCTGAACGCTGAATTTTAGAGACTCTCTTGTGAGGGATTTTTGCTGCTCCAGCACCGTGTTCTGAAGCCGGATATACGATAGATTGTTTAGCAGAAGCGGCAGAAACGCTACCAAAACCATCGAAATTAGCAGGGATGTGAACGGTCTCCTGGAAATCCATTTCATCCTTTTATCTTATCCCCTTCCTACGTTATGTTACGGATTCCTATAGTACCACAGGGGCGTGCCGATTCTACCCGGAGGGTATTACGGTACTGCGTTATGGCGGCGGTATTGGACTGGGGATTCCCCCACGTACTTTTTAAACAGCACAGAGAAATGTTGGCTGGAGTTGAATCCGAGTTCCATGGCGATGGAGGTGATGGATCGCCCGCTGCTTTCTAAGAGGAGCTTCGCCTCGCCAATCTTTTCCCGCACCATGAATTCCACAGGAGGGATGCCGGTGGCCTGCTTGAATTTCTGCTTGAAGCGGGATTCTGACAGATTGACAAGGGATGCCATCTGGGCGATACTGGGCATTTCGTCGCGTCTCTCACGGATATACCGAATGACTGTGCCGATGTCGGGCGGAAGTTGGTTTTCTCCGGCGCAGCTGGCGTCCAGCACCTGAAACAGAAATTCCATCAGCTTTGTCCGGATGCGCGCCGAATTCAGGGGTTCTTTTGAATTTATGCAGTCAAACAGCCCGTCCAGTTCCCTGCGGACGGAAAAGGAAACCATAAATTTCCGGGAGGGAAGACTTTTTAAACGCTCCCAGAGAATGTGGCGTTCTGTTTCCTCCAGCATACAGAAAGGGAACGTCTCCGTTGGGACTGCCATCAGGAGATAGACCAGAGAGGAACGGTTTTGTATGACGTCCTCCGCGCCGTGCCGTTCCCCTGGAAAGATGACCAGGAGGTCTCCGCCCTGCATGTCGTAGCGCCGGTTTTCCACCCACATTCGCTTGCGCCCCGAGTAGAGCAACAGAAATTCCATCTGGTCTGAATGGACTTCCATTTTCATGGGGCGCATGGCGTTGCGAATCTGTAGCCTTCCGATCTCGGGAATCTCCGGCAATCCGGTTTGCTCGATCTGTTGCCAGATTTGGTCGGTCATAATCGTTCACCTCTCTAGATGCGCAAAAGTATTACAGTACAAATAAAAAATTCAAAGGGAGGGTTCTATGTTAGACTGAAAGACAGACAGGAGGTGTACTGCGGCTGCGTTATAGAATTATTCCAATGAGATACCCGGAGGATCCACGCGGATGAATACTGGGATGACCGAGGTTTCTGTTTATTTCGACTCAGAGAAGGATATTTTGCGATTTGGAGAAATTGCTCCATCAGCTTTGGAAGGAGTGTAACGATTGATTTTTCTTATATTATACCAGCCCCTTTTCAGGGGGGCAATCCACAATTTATGACATTTTTGCGGCGGGGGAATGTCTCTGCTCAAAAGGTACACGATTCATCGAGTTCTCCGAGATACCGCCGCAGATTTTCAAGGCCAATGCCTACGCCGATTTCCGGCTCTTCCAATCCCTCGAATTCGATAGCGACGTCGCCGTCAAATCCGGAGCGTTTTAGAATTCCCAGACACTGGCGGATCGGGACGGCGCCGTGTCCCACGATGGCTCCGCGGATCCAGTTTCCGGCCCGGGTCAAGTCAAATCCCCGCCCAGGATTCGGTTCCATACCGGACTTGAAATGAAAATCCTTGGCGTGGGCGTGGATTGCGTAAGGAGCTACCCGAGAACAGGCAAGAGCCGGGTCCTCATCGCCGTCCATAAAATTCCCTATGTCACACAGCAGACCAAAATTGGGATCCGCCACTGCGTTGACCAGCTTCTCCACCCGTTCGCTGTCTTGACAGAAGTGTCCGTGGTTTTCCACCATGGTCTGGACGCCCAGTTCAGCTGCGAAGCGGGTTATCTGGAGGCAGGCGTCTGCCAGCACAGGGAGGCAGCTGTCGAATCCGCGGGCTCCGCGGACTTCCTCCGGATAGCCGGCGGTGGCGTCATGCCGCATCCTCGGAGAACCCAGGACGGCAGCTAGCTCCACCTCATGCTGGACGCGGGCGATCTCCGCAGGGAGGTCGCCGCATCGGAGAAAGTCCGCGCCTACGGCGAAATTGGCCACGGGCATATCCAGGCGGTGGCACTCCTCCCGCAGGCGTTTGGCATAATCCTCCCGGCTGGAGCCGTCATGGGGCCAGATGTCTACAAATTCGATGGCGTCAAAGCCCATTTCCTTAGCCTTGGCAATACAGCTAAGCTGATTCAGAGTGCCTTCCCGCATTCGCCGTTCCATGCTGTAGGTGCTCAGTGCGATTCGCATGATATTCCCACCTTTCTACACTACAGAATGATTTCATGGCCGGTTTTGGCCGACTCATAGATGGCGTCCAGTATCCGCATTATCTGTACGCCGTCCTCAGCGGATGCACGGCAAGGAGTGCCGTTCAATATACAATCCACAAAATGGTTGATTTCATCTTCAAACATGTGGGATTCATCCGTATATTGTTCGGCATTTGCGAGGGTTATGTTGCTCATGTAGCCGTTGACGTCGGTGTAGAATTCCAAATCAGGCGACATTTTGACGCCGCCTTTGGTGCCGAAAAGCTCCTGTGTATAGCGGTCCTCCCTCAGGTTGAGGCTGTAGGAAGTTTCGATTTCAAGGACTGCCCCGTTGTCATAGCGCACCAGCGCCGTTGCCAGATCCTCTACGTCGCAGATGCCGTCGACACTGGCGCCGCTGGCTACATAGTCAACGGAGTCTTTGATGCCGGGCCGGTTTAGCAGTTTCTGGAAGGTCGCTCCGTAGACAGAGACAGGAAGAGGATTTCCCATGAGATAGCGGGTCAGGTCGATGACATGGACGCCCAGATCGATGAGAGGGCCGCCTGCGGACCGGGACTTGTCGCTGAACCAGCCGCCGGGATTGCCGTTGCGCCGCAGATAGGTGGCCTTGGCATAGTATAGCTCTCCGAAAAATCCTTGGTTGCGGAAATCCTCCACTACGGCGCAGTCACGGCCGAAGCGGCAGACAAAGCCGATTTGCAGGTGCTTGCCGTTTCGCTTGGCGGCCTCCAGCATTTGTTTTGCCTCTGCGGCGGAGGTTGCCATGGGTTTTTCGCACAGGACGTTTTTGCCGGCGTCTAGGGCCATAATGGTGCATGAGGCGTGGGCGGAGTTCCAGACACATACGCTGACCGCATCCAGCTCAGGCAGCGCCCGGAGCATCTCCTCCTCGCTGGTGTAGAGGCGGCTGACGCCGTAAAGCTTTCCCTTTTCACTCAGGCGGACCGGGTCGATGTCGCAGAAGGCGTAAAGTTCTACATTGGGATTGGCCAAATAGGCAAGGATATGGCACTCGGAAATGTTACCAACCCCAATGACTGCAATTTTTAATTTTTTCATATCATTTTTCTCCTTTTTTTGGTAAGTCAGCGGACATATTGATGCAGGAAGTCCACGGCCAGCCGAATATCCGCCGACGGATTTTCTCCGACCTCCCGCTCGATAGTCAAGAAACCGCGGTATCCGATGCTGCTGAGCGCCTCTAGGTATTCTGGCCAGCAGACATCTCCCGCTCCTAAGGGCACCTCCTCGCAATACTCTCCTTCGTCAAAAGGTCCCTCTGGGTCCCGGATTCCATAGAGAATCTCCGGATCGCACACCCGATAGCGGACGCCATCTTTGGCATGGGTATGCACGATATAGCGGCCGAGGATATGCACCGCCTCTGCTGCGCTTCCACCGACAGTCATGGCCAGGTTGGCGGGATCCAGGTTGACGGCCACGCCGGTGGAGTGGAGGCCATCCAGAAATTCCCGGAGAACTGTCGCGGGCTCTGGCCCTGTCTCTACCGCAAAATGGGCGTCCAGGCTGTCGGCGTATGCCGCCAGCGTGCCGCAGGCGTCCTGCATGATTCGATAGCGCGGATGATGAGGATCGGAGGGGACGACGCCGATGTGCGTTGTGACAATGTCTGTACCCAAATCTTTGGCCAGCTCCAAAATCCGTTTGGAGCGCTGAATTCCCTGGTCGTTTCGCGACGGATCAAAAAATCCGTATCCCAGATCCCCGCACAAGGCGGAAATTTTGAGCCCGTATCCCTCTGCCATGCGGCAAAATTCTTTGCGGCGGCGGGAGTCCATGTTTTCGGGGGCCATATTGCCTTCAGTGGCGTAGACTTGAATCCCATTGAGACCGAGGGCCGCAGCCTGCTTCATAGCCTGCTCGGTATCGGTGCGAAATGAATCCAACAGAACGCCAATTGAAAAATCATACACAGCACTTCACTCCTATTACAATAAATTTGTACCATAAATTTGGATAGGAAAGCCAGGCAGCCAGTCTTTCTTTCAGTTTTCATTTTAGTGGACCTTGCGTGGAAAGTAAAGCAAGAGACTTGCATAAAGTTTGTCAGATTGTGCATAAGGAGGTTATCACATGGATTTCTATGAATACAATGCCGAGGTCTATTCCGATCCCGAGCTGCCGGTATACTTTTCTATTAATACGCTGACGGGCAGCCAGGAGGATTGGGACTTGCATTGGCATGAGGCGACGGAGTTCCTCTACTGTATCGAGGGCAGCGGGGTGGCGGTATCGGACGCCCAGCGCATCCCTCTGGCATCCGGAAATATGGCGATCATCAATGCCAACCGCCTTCACACTTTTTATACGACGGACTTCTGCCGGTACTGCTATCTCCTTGTGGACCCGGAGATGTTGGATATTCCAGAGCTGCCCGGCACGCCGATCCAGCCCTTTATCTCCGACCCGGAGGCAGAGCGGCAGGTGCTGGGCATCATCGGGGAAAGCCAGGAACGTGCGCCATTTTACCGGTCAGAAATCCGTGCCCGGCTTATCCGGCTTTTTGTCTACCTTTACCGGAACTATTCGGAGGCCGGTCTTGACTCGGAGCAAAGCTACACCGGCAAGCGACTGGAGATGGTGAAGGCGGTCATTGATTATATCCGCCGTCATTTCGCGGAGCCCATCACCGTGGACAGCGTTTGCAGCGCCGTCTCGTTTAGCCGATCCTATGTCTGCCACGCATTTAAGGAGGCAACGGGTAAGACCTTAGTGGAATACATTCATTTAGTCAGGTGCAGCCATGCTCGCACACTCCTGGCCAGCAGACAGTATAACGTCAGCGAATGCGCTGAAAAAAGCGGATTTAACACCCTCAGCTATTTTTCTAAAGTTTATAAAAAGCATATGGGCGTGTCGCCCTCCGCCCATCGATAGGGCCAGCGAATTTTACTGAAATAGGGGGGCTAAATTTTATGAAAAAAATGCTTGACGAAGCTATAGACTTTGCATATAATAAAAATAGTGCTCTAAAATTGAAGTTTACAACATTCAGGAAGTATCTGGTATCGAATAAGGAGGTGTATTGCAGCCATGAAAATGACATATCAGCCGAAGGTAAGACAGCGCAAGAGAGAACACGGCTTTAGAAAAAGAATGCTAACCAAATCCGGCAGAGCAGTATTGGCGAGAAGAAGAGCAAAGGGAAGAAAAGTATTAACCGCGTAAGGTACGGGCCGCAGATATGTGGCCTTCTTTTACTCACGTGTATTTTTCAAGGAGACCCATGATCCAAAGTTTGAAGAACCAACAATTTCTCAGGGTTTACGCGGAGGGACGTTCCAAGGCAGATGCCTGCATCGTTTTATATTGTTTGGAGAACGGCGAGGATGTGAACCGGCTCGGTATCACAGTCAGCAAGAAAATCGGAAATAGCGTCGTGCGAAGCAGGGTTAAGCGCATCATAAGGGAGGCCTACCGGTTGAATCAGCAGCATTTCAAGGATGGCTATGATTTTGTGATCATCGCGAGAAAGCCGTCCAAGGACAAGAAGAGCACAGATATGGAGAGATCGCTGCTGAGGCTTGCGGGCAAGCAGAGAGTCCTTCGCGGTGAAAGCACATTTGCAGTGCGTAAGCAATGATTTCGAAGATTGAGGGTAGACGTGTGGCTTTTTGGGGACAACCTGCCTGCGTTTATGTTAAAAAGAAGGTTCGAAATGAAAAAAATTTTGTTGATGGCAATTTCTTTTTACCGCAAATGCATATCACCTCTTAAACCGCCAA
>JAHZBS010000249.1 GCA_019423265.1 Clostridiales bacterium | reverse complement strand
GGCGTATCTTTACTTTGTACTTATCGGGCAACGGAACGACACGCATTGCAAGAATTTTAAATGAGGAAGGGATACCGTCCCCCAGGTGGGGCCAACCAAACCCATAAAAATGACTGCAATCGCTTAAAATATTATATCAAGAACGTAATTATGCGAATGATAGTGACACACTGGAGATATTGATGTTATACATTGTAGTGTTGAGGTTTTAGTGAAAGCTACTTCATGTGTGTTCAACTCCCTTCATCCGCACCAAACCAATATAATCCGAACCCCATCTTCCTTATTGGAGATGGGTTCGGATTATTTGTTCTCTTAAAAAAATTGAGGATACTCACTTCCCAAATGGCGTAATCAAGCGACCAAACTCCAAACCAAGAGGACCGAGAAAACCAAATTTGAGATGAAAAAAGCAGCCGCCGTGTCAAGCAAAAGCTTGCGTAGGTGTCTGCGTCTATTCAAATACCGTTTTATCAATATTTACAGAAGAAGTGTATGTCCAAAGCTGATTTTATCGTTCTGGCAAATCGGCATATTTAAAATTCAAACACAACTAAAAATATTTGTGCTCAAAATTTATTGCAATTTCAAAAAGTTGTGTTACAATAATTCCGAGCACAATAAAATATTTATGTGTTTGAATTTTATAAGAAAAAGTAGGTGAATGAGTGGACATCCGTGAACTTGCAAAAGAAGTTATCATAGACAAAGGCGGTATCGCCAAATCTGCTGATTTTGTGGCAGCAGGAATGCGTGCGGTAGATGTAGTGAATATGTGTAATGCAGGGTATCTTGACCGTGTGCGCCACGGCTACTATCAGCTTGCCGGGCAGGATACTTCTTCTGAGGAACAACTACTTGCAACGCTCATTCCGCAAGGAATCGTATGTGTTGAATCCGCTCTTTTCCATTACGGATATAGTGACTTTGCACCTCGCAAGTGGTCAATAGTTGTTCCCCGATCTATGTCAAGAACAAAGCTGGAACTGGATGTTCTTGCTCTACAGACCCATTATGTTCAGCCAGAGCTTTACGAGCTGGGTAAAACGACAGACAATTTTAACGGTGTTACACTTCCTGTATATGACCGTGAGCGCACGATTTGCGATTGCTTCAAATATCGCTCAAGACTGGACAACGAGCTTTTTAATAAGGCTCTTAATGCCTATGCAAATGACACAAAGAAGAATCTTCAAAACCTTTCTGTTTATGCCAAGAAACTCAAGGTATACAAAAAGGTCACAGAACTGATGGAGGTACTACTCAATGGCTGATATTGCAGCATCCGTGCTTGCACGGCTCAAAAACAAGGCAAAAGAGGCCGGAAGAAGCTATCAGCTTTGCCTGCAGCTCTTCTGCCAGGAAGAATTCCTTCGTCGTTTGGAAAAATCCAAATACGCAGAAAATCTTGTGTTAAAAGGAGGTCTGTTCATCTATTCTGTTACCGACTTTGACAGTCGGGTAACGGTGGATGTGGATTTTCTCCTTCGGAAAGTGCCCAATACCCCTGAGCAGTTAAAGCCTGTTTTGGAAGAAATCATTGCAACGCCCACCGGCAACGATTTCATTACTTTTGAGATTAAGAGCATTGAACCTATAGCCGTCGCAAAAAAATATGCCGGCATCGGCGCTTCTGTTGTGGCACGAATTAAAAACACAAAGACGCCTTTTGGAATTGACTTCGGTGTGGGTGATGTGATTGTACCAAAGCAGGAAAAACGCCAGATCCCCACACAGCTTGATGACTTTTCTGCCCCTACCATAAACACTTACTCCCTTGAAACAACAATTGCCGAGAAGATAGATGCAATCCTCAGTCTGATGGAATTCTCCAGTCGAATGAAGGACTACTACGACATCTACTATCTTGCCAACAAGTTTGACTTTGACGGCGCTACGCTGACAGAGGCACTGAGAAAGACTTTTAAGAACCGCGGACACGCTTTCACCGTTGAACAGTTTGAGCAGGTAATGGCTTTTGACGGTGAGGAAGCTATGCAAAAGAAATGGAAAGCATTTTGCCGAAAGATTGATACAAAGACAGATGACTATGGAACTGTACTCAAAACGATAAGTGATTTTCTTACAAAGCCGTTTTCAGCGGCTATAAGTTCAAATAATTTTTCCGCCAAATGGCATATAGATGTTTGCTTGTGGAAATGAGGTGAGTGAACATGAAAAGCAAAGAGGCAAGAGCACGAATTAAATTTAATAAGCTACTTGAAGATATGTTTATTTATGGCGAATTGCTTTCTACAGGATACATAAAAAACGATATTTCTACTGCCTGTGTGCACCGGGCAGCGATCACGTAGAGAGAACAGGCCCCAGCTGCAGCTGGGGCTATTTTTTTACAGGTCACACGCCCAGGGGGAAGTGTACCCTTTTGCAGGCGGAGATTTGAAACAGCGCCCCGGGGAACCGGGGCGCACTGCGATTCACCCCTCCCCCATACCCCCACCCCGGGTATATTACCGGCTGGGGAAAAGAAAAGGGACGTTTTCCACCAGGCTGAAGAGAGGAGAGAGAAAAATCAATCAGACGATCATTGGCATCGACCACGGCTACTACGCCATAAAAACGCGGCATTGTGTGTTCCCAACCGGGATCACCGCGTATGACCATGAACCCTACACCCGACAGGATGTGCTGGAATACGAGGGCCGATGGTATGTGTGCGGGACGGGACGGCAGCCTCTGCAGAGGGATAAGACCGCCAGCGAGAATTACTATCTGTTGACACTTGCAGCCATCGCCAAAGAATTGCGGCAGCGCCGGATGAAGGGACAATGTTCGGCAACACTGGCGGCAGGACTGCCCTTGACCGGCTTTGGACGTGAAAAAGGGGCCTTTGAAAAATATCTGCGCTGTTCTTCCCAGCCGGTGAAATATCGGTATGAAGATGTGCCGTATGAGGTGACAGTCACGGACGTGAAGCTGTTCCCGCAGGGCTATTCGGCGCTTGCTCTGCACCCAGAGCTCATTACAGGGGAACCGTCTGTCCTGCTTATGGACATCGGCGGCTGGACGGTGGATCTGATGCGGCTTGATAACGCTGTGCCCAACGCAGATACCTGCCGCAGTCTGGAATGGGGCATGATCCGGTGTCTGGATGGTGCGAGAGAACAGGTGCGCCGCACCATGGGGCTGTCGGTCACGGACGCGCAGATCGAGCGCGTATTGAGTGGACTGCCCTGTGCACTGGATGAGAAAGTACGAGAGGTGATCCGGCAGCAGGGCCGCACGTACACGGAACATTTGCTGTCTGCGGCAATGGAGGCCGGGTTTGACCTCAAGGCGATGCCAGTGGTGATGCTGGGCGGCGGAGCCAGCGTGGTGACGCGATATGTCCGGGAAGGCGACCGCTTGTGCCGGATGATCCCGCTGCACGACAGCCGGATCAACGCAGCCGGTTTTGAGCGCCTTGCGGAACAGATGAACGTTCGGGGGCAAGCGTGAAAAAGAGGCCCTGCTTTTCTTTCCGGCCACGTCTCGAGGACGCGGAACAGCGGAAGGCGTGGGAGATCCTGCAGGCTGTGCCGGAGGGTCAAAGGACATCCTTTGTAGCGCGTGCCCTTTTGCAGAGCATAGACCAGGATGTGCTGGAACAGACATTGCGGCGCGTGCTGAAAGAAGAAATGCGGGGAATTCAAATTCAGCCGTCAGCGGAAGAAAAAAACGTGCCCAGCCAGATGCATGTGCCCTTCCCGGTTTCGTGGACAGTAAAAATGAAGAAAAAACAGAAAGAA
>JAHZBS010000248.1 GCA_019423265.1 Clostridiales bacterium | reverse complement strand
GCTCCTGATGCTCCGGGAGAACGCCACCGTGACCATCTGCCACTCCAAAACCAAGAATCTATCCGAGCTCACCAGACAGGCTGACATCTTTATCGCAGCCGTGGGACGCCCGAAAATGTTCGGACCGGAGGACATCCGGGAAGGGGCGGTGGTCGTTGATGTGGGGATGCACCGGCTGGAGGACGGGCTCTGTGGCGATGTCGATTATGAAGCCTGCATGGGAAAGGCCTCCTATATGACGCCGGTGCCCGGCGGCGTCGGCCCCATGACCATCGCCATGCTGCTTTCCAATTGCGTGCAGGCGTACAAGGCGCAGTTGGATATCCAATCATGAAAGGAGACCTGGACGGTTTGAGCAGGCAGATCGCATTTGTATCCCTCGGCTGTGATAAAAATACGGTGGACAGCGAGATTATGATAAACCTTCTGGCAGAGAGGGGATACGCGCTGACGAAGGACGATGAGAAAGCTGACGTCATTATTGTCAATACCTGTGGCTTTATCCAGGATGCGAAGGAAGAATCGATACAGACGATCATCGAAATGGGAGATTATAAGAAGGTAGGAGCCTGTAAAGCGTTGATCGTGACGGGCTGTCTGGCGCAGCGGTACGCGGATGAGATCTTCCAGGAGCTGCCGGAGGTGGACGCCGTGGTCGGCACGGGCAGCTATGAATCCATCGTGGACGTGGTGGACGCCGTTCTCAGCAAAAAGGAAGAGAAGCTGCGGTGCGTCCAGGCGATCGACGGAAGGGATCTGTCCTATCACAGGCGGACCATCACGACGCCCGGCTATTATGAGTACCTGAAAATCGCGGAGGGATGCGACAATCATTGTACCTATTGCATCATCCCGAAGCTGCGGGGGCGATATCGAAGCCGGAGGCCGGAGGACATCCTGCGGGAGGCGGAGGATCTGGCGAGGGCAGGGGTTGTGGAGGTTATGGTCGTGGCCCAGGACATCACCAAGTATGGGAGGGATCTGCCGGAGCCGGCGGCGCTCCCAGGATTGCTGCGCCAACTGTGCAAAATCGAAGGGTTGACGTGGATTCGCCTGCTCTATTGCTACCCGGAGGATATCACCGATGAATTAATCGAGACCATGGCACAGGAAGATAAAATCCTGCCCTATATCGATATGCCCATTCAACACTGTAGCAATTCCATTCTCAAGCGCATGGGGCGGCGGCATACAAAAGAAATACTTCTTGAGCGGATCCGGCGCCTCCGCGAGCGAATTCCCGAAATCTGTATTCGAACCACGCTGATCACCGGATTTCCGGGGGAGACGGAGGAAGAGTTCAGGGAACTGTGCGACTTTGTTCGGGAAGTCCGCTTTGACCGGCTGGGCGTTTTCGCCTATTCCCAGGAGGAAAATACTCCGGCGGCGGAGTTTGCGGATCAGATACCGGAAGAGGAGAAACAGAGGCGCAAAGAGGAGCTGATGGAGATTCAGCGGTCCATTAGCGAAGCGAAGTCCAATGAGTTCATCGGACAGAAAATGAAAGTGTTGGTGGAGGGGCGGATTCCGGGGGAAGAGGGATATGTCTATAGTACCCGGACATACCGGGACGCGCCGGACATTGACGGATTTTTATTTTTGACGGCGCCCCGGCCTCTGTTATCGGGGGAAGTGGTGGACTGTGAAGTGACGGGAGCTAGCGAATATGATCTGATAGGAGATATGCTTGATGAAGATGAATATTGCGAATAAATTGACAATTCTTCGGGTCTGTCTTGTTCCCGTGTTTGTGGTTGTCTTTATGACGAACCTATTGCCAAGTCCGTGGAACCGGTATATCGCCTTTTTGATCTTTGCCTTTGCGTCGTACACGGACCACCTGGATGGCCATCTCGCGCGCAGCCGGGGCCTTGTGACCAATTTTGGAAAGTTTATGGACCCCCTGGCCGACAAATTGTTGGTGGTCTCCGCTTTGATATGTTTTGTTGAGACAGGGGAGATGGCGGCGTGGATTGTCATCATTCTGGTGGCCAGAGAATTCATCATCAGTGGATTCCGCCTTGTAGCTGCCGCTCAGGGGGTTGTCATCGCGGCGGGGATATGGGGAAAGGCTAAGACGGTGGTACAGATGGTGATGACGCTTGCCGTGATTCTAGGCCTTCCCTATGGCTGGTATGGCGTTATCGTTGCGATTCTAACCTATGCCTCCGTGGCGTTGACTATCATCTCGGTGGTAGACTATATTTGGAAGAATCGTTCTGTCTTGAAAGAGTCAGACTAAGAGCGAGTATTGGGTGAAGGTGTGCCGGAATGGAGGAAAAAATGAGAGCGCCGAAGGAAGTCGAGGAAAAAGAAAAGACACAGCTGACAGCAGAGATTATCGCCATCGGGACGGAGATTCTGCTGGGGGATATCGTCAACACAAATGCGTCCTATCTGGCGAGAGAGCTGGCGGCATTGGGGATCAACACGTATCGCCAGCAGGTTGTAGGGGATAATCCGAAGCGAGTGATGGAAGCCTTTGAGGAGGCATATACGCGGGCCAATCTAGTGCTGACTACAGGAGGGCTCGGGCCAACCACGGATGATCTGTCCAAGGAGATGGGGGCGAGATATTTTGGCGTGGGGTTAAAAGAGGACCCTCGAGCGAGACAAAACATTGAGGACATTTTGAGGAAGCGCAAGAGGGAGATTACGCCCAACAACTGGAAGCAGGCGGCGCTGCCCGAGGGAGCGCAGCCCCTGTACAATGAAAACGGAACGGCGCCGGGCTTTATCTTGGAGAAATCGGGGAAGATCCTGATTATGATGCCGGGCCCGCCGTCTGAGATGAAGCCTATGTTTGACAAGCAGGTGAAACCATTTTTGGCCGCCCGCTCCGGCGAGATCATGGTGTCCAGGACGCTGCACCTCTGCGGAGTGGGAGAATCTTTTGTCGAGCATGAGTTAAAGTCTATGATGGACTCCATGACAAATCCCACCCTGGCGCCCTACGCGAAGACCGGATATGTGGATCTGCGGATCACGGCCAAGGCCGTGTCACAGGAGGAAGCGGCCGGCATGATCCATCCTGTGGAGGAGGATATCCGAAACCGATTTGGATCCTATGTGTTCGGCGCGGATGGGGACACGCTGGAGGGGGCTTTAGGACGGCTGCTGCTGGATCATAATCTGAAGATTGCCACGGCGGAATCCTGTACAGGTGGACTGCTGGCCGGCCGGCTAGTCAACTATCCGGGGATCTCAGGGGCATTTGAACAGGGCTTCGTCACCTACTCCAATGAAGCAAAACAGAGATATCTTGGAGTTTCAGAGGAAACTTTGCGGCTCCACGGCGCGGTCAGCTGGCAGACTGCCTGTGAGATGGCCAGGGGAGCGGCGGAGGCTTCCGGCGCCGATGTGGCGCTTTCTGTGACAGGGATCGCCGGGCCGGATGGCGGAACCCCCGAAAAACCGGTGGGCTTGGTCTATATCGGCATGTATCTTTTAGGGGATGTCTCGTACCAGGAGTGCAACTACCAAAAAGACCGCCAGGGGAATCGGGAGAATACGGTGGTTCAGGCCATCAACATGCTGAGAATTGCGCTTCTAGAAAAATTTCAATAAATTAGCAACCTTTTATGAAAAACGGCGATAGTATAGATAGAGTTGAAAATTTCCGCCAAAGCTCTATCTTGACAAACAGGAGAAAATCCTGTATTATAAAAAAAGAGCGAATAAATGTTCGCACCTCGTTCCGATACAGGGAGAGATTCAATGCCGTTCGCAGCAGAAAGGATGGACAAGATGGGATTAGATGAACGCCAGAAGGCTTTAGA
>JAHZBS010000247.1 GCA_019423265.1 Clostridiales bacterium | reverse complement strand
AAATCCACAGTACATCAAAACCATCTGGGGAAAGGGGTATTGCATTGACTAGGCTCAAGCCTCACAGCCCCTCCTTTATCTTTTCCCGTTTCTCTCTGCTCATCATCTTCTATCTGTTTCTTTCCCTCGGGATTGCCGTCTTAGGCGGCGCCATCGTCAAGACGGTCATTACCGTTACAATCGACATGCCCATCCACCCCCAAAAGCGCGACTTACAGGTTCTAAAGCGCCTACAGAGCTACATCAATGAGAACGGGCTCACCACTGGAGACAGCGACAGCATACGCACATGGAATAACGAACACCCCTATGTCTATTTAAAGCTGTATGTGGAAGGACGTGTATTCTATGACACGGAAATGCGCAGCGCCTCCGGCCAAAATGCGCAGACGCGCCCCTTTCTGTCGTACACCAAAAACGGCGGATACCCCCTTATCTTCAAGGACAAGACCATTCAGGCGAATATCACGGTGTACTATTCTCTTCTCTTCAAAACAGCTCTGAAAATGGGCATCCTGACTCTTGGATTTTTTATTTTTATTCTTGTGTTTATGTTGCTTCTGCACCACAAGATACGCTATATCAAAACCATTGAAAAAGGTCTGAAGATCATCGAGTCGGGAAGCCTCGAATATCGGATCCCCATTCGGGGAAAGGATGAACTCGCCTCTCTCGCCGTCAGCATCAACAACATGAGCCAGGCGTTGCACGATCGTTTGGAGGCGGAAGAATCCCTAAAGAAAGAAAAAAATCAGATCGTCACATCCCTCTCCCACGATATCCGCACGCCGCTCACCTCGGTCATCTGTTACCTGGATCTGGTCAGCGATAAGCGCTATGACAGCCCTGAAAAAATGGAGAACTATCTCCATAAGGCCCGGGACAAGGCCTATCAAATGAAAGAGATGGCGGACAATCTCTTCGAACATACGCTGGCGTCCAATGAAACGATTCCATTTCAGTATGAAAACGTGGATGGAAATGAGCTGGTGGGACAGCTAGTCTCCGAGTACATCTATCTGCTGGAGGACCAACATTTTGCGGTGGATTATCAGGATTCCATTGAAACCGCATTTCAACTCAAAGCCGACATTCATCAACTGCGCCGCGTCTTTGACAATCTCTGCTCCAATGCGGTGAAATACGCGGCTGCCGACACGCCGATTTGCCTTCAGATCTACCTGCGGGATCAGACGCTGCACATTATACAGAGCAATGCCATCCGCAAAAACGCCATTGTCCGGGACAGCTCCGGCATCGGCGTGAAAACCTGTGAGATTATCGCCAGACGCCACGAAGGCAGCTGTACCAGCACGACACTCCACGGAGTCTATCGCTTTGAATTATTGCTGCCCGTCATGAATTGACCCATCATATCCGCCGCGGGACGGACACACGCAGCTCTTCTCAATGGCCGCTGTCTGCCGGTTAGTGTTCCGTATGGCCTCATACACCGCGTCGCTGAATTTTTTCGACCGGTCGTACCGGTATACTCCATTCTGCTCCTGCTCTACGTCTGTAAGCTGGGTATAGCAGAAAGCACAGATCGCTTCATTGGCCATGAGAGCCGCCGTCAGCCCTGCGTACCGCTGCGCAAATTCTTCTTCCGTCTTCGGCGCGTTTCCATAGCCCCACCCTTTTGCCGCGTTCCAGGAGGCGCCGCCATACTCGCTGATAAAGTAGGGCTGCCCTTCATAGTGTTGCTGTTTTTCAAAGTTGTCATAGACCTTTTCCCGCGTAACGGCGCCGTATCGCTTGGCAAATAGCTCCACATCCTGCTCATAGTCATGGATGTCATAAATGTCCGTCACTACATGGTAATTGCCGCTGGTATCGATGACTGGCCTGGTCGTGTCCATAGCTTTTGTGATGGCATACACCATCGCAAGAAGTCTCGGATCCTGACCGCCCCACGTCTCGTTGAAAGGACACCATCCCACAATCGCCGGGTGATTGTAATCCCGCTCCACAACCTCCATCCATTCCGCCCCGAAATTCGCCAGATTCTCCATGTCGTGGAGATCCAGCCCCCAGCTGCCATGTTCGCCCCAGACGAGGTATCCCATCCGATCGGCCCAGTACAGGAATCGCTCCTCAAACACCTTTTGGTGAAGGCGCGCGCCATTGAAGCCCAGTTCCATGGACAACTCAATGTCCCTGCGCAAAGCCTCATCGTCAGGCGCCGTATAGATTCCCTCCGGATAAAACCCTTGATCCAGGATCAGGCGCTGGTACACGGGGCGTCCATTTAGATAGATGGCGTGGTCTCTGAGTTCCACCGTGCGCACTCCAAAATAGCTCGCCACCGTGTCAACGGCGGTTCCTTCTACGCACAGCGTGTACGTTACGTCGTATAAATTGGGCTGCCCTACATCCCACAGCTTCACCGCGTCAAGCTCTATGGAAAACGTGGTCTTATCCGCATTCAGCGCCACCTCCACCTCTCTCTGCACGCATCCCCCGAAGGAGATGCACGCCCGCAGCGTTGCGTCCGCCTCCTGACCAGCTAAAGCCGCCGTAAAGGTTACAGACCGGTTGCGGTAGTCGCTCTGGGTTTTCACAGATTTCAGATATGTCTTCGGCACAAATTCAAGCCAGACCGTCTGCCATATTCCCGTAGTCCGAGTATAGTCGCATCCGTGGGAATGGAAAAGAGAGCTCTGCTTTCCCTTAGGCTGCAATCCATGGCGGTTATCGTCCTCCGCGTAGACTACAAGAAGGTTATCCCCTTCCCTGAGCAACGCCGTTATATCCAAAGAAAACGACGCATAGCCGCCTCTGTGCTCACCGGCCTTTTCTCCGTTGACATAGACGATGGCGTGATAGTCTACCGCCCCAAAATGAAGCAGCACGCGATTCTCCAGCTGGGCCTTGGCAATCATGACGCTCCTTCGGTACCAGACCGCGTTCATAAAATCTCTGTACTCAATGCCGGACAGCCTGGATTCAGGACAAAAGGGAACGAGGATCGTCCGGTCATATTCTGCCTCTGGCCTAAACATATTTCGGTCAATACCGCTGTTCCCAAAATCAAAGGCAAACTGCCAAGGCCCATTTAAACACTGCCAGCTGGACTCTTCCCGCTGAAACTGCGGACGTGGATACTCGCTTCTTGGAATCATAAGTGCCTCCTCCGTTATCGCTCTGTAATTTGAATAACCTCCTAAATCTTACCACGTCATATCCAGAAAATCAAGCTCCGCCAATTTCCATTATTTCCCTGGAAATAAATGTCATTCCATTTCCTCACCGCCCCACTCCACAGCCTGACCTGTCATCTCCCGGCTCAGCTTCTGAATGGCTTTCTTCTCAATCCGGCTGACATAGGATCGGGAGATGTCCAGCACCTTTGCAACCTCGCGCTGGGTCAAAGGGGTCTTCCCCGCAAGTCCATACCGCATGACGATGACCTCCCGCTCTCTCCCCGTCAAGACCTTATTCACCGCCTGATATAGCTTTCCCTGGCTCATTTTATAGTCCACTCGCTCCATGATCGCATCGTCGCTGTCCTCCAACACGTCGATGAGCGTGATCGTATTGCCCTCCTTATCCTGTCCAATCGGGTCTTGCAGCGATACCTCCTGCTTCGTCTTTTTGTCAGAGCGGAGCAGCATCAGCAATTCATTTTCCACACACTTAGCCAGATATGTGCTTAATTTCGCCTTTTTATCCGGATCAAAGGTTTCGATTCCTTTGATCAGACCGATAGCGCCAACGGATATCAGATCGTCCGTCTCCCAGCGCCCCGCCGATGCCGAATATTTTCTTACTATATGCGCAA
>JAHZBS010000246.1 GCA_019423265.1 Clostridiales bacterium | reverse complement strand
CCAGCTGCTGCACGTCAACCTTATCCGGCGCGCCGCTCATCAAGCATGAGGCGTCTTTCACCTTGGGGAACGCGATCACATCGCGGATGCTATCCTCCCCGCTCATGAGCATAATCAGGCGGTCAAAGCCGTAGGCCAATCCCCCGTGGGGGGGCGCCCCGTAAGTGAAGGCCTCCATAAAGAACCCAAATCGATCCGCCGCCTCTTCCATGGTAAAGCCCAGCGCCTTAAAGATCCGCTCCTGAACGTCGCGCTGATGGATACGGATGCTGCCGCCTCCGATTTCCACACCGTTGAGCACGATATCGTACGCCTTTGCGCGAACCTTGTGGGGAGCGCTCTCCAGATAGTCTAAATCCTCTTCCCGCGGCATGGTAAAGGGGTGATGCATTGCCGTATACCGCCCCTCTTCCTCATTGTACTCAAACATGGGAAAGTCCGTTACCCACACGAAAGCGTGTTTCTCAGGATCCGTCAGTCCCAACCTGCGGCCCATCTCCAACCTCAGATTGCCAAGCACGCTCCACACCACCGGATTGCGGTCAGCGCAGAGCAGGCACAGATCGCCTTTCCCCGCTCCCATGGCAGACCCGATCGCCGCTATAGTCTCGTCCGATAAAAATTTGGCGATGGGGGATTTGACCGAGCCATCCTCCAGAAAGGCAATCCAAGCCAATCCCTTAGCTTTAAAGAGCTTTGCGATCTCTCCCAGCGCGTCGATCTGCTTGCGCGGCATCCCCGCACAGCCTGGGGCCGTGATCCCCCGCACGCTCCCTCCATCCGCCACCGCGCTTTCAAACACCTGAAAGCCACAGTGGGACACCAATTCGGAGATGTCCGTGATCTCCATCCCAAAACGCATGTCCGGCTTATCCGACCCGAAGCGATCCATGGCCTCCTGCCAGGTGATTCGGGGCAATGGCAGCTGGATCTCCCAGCCGACGGTTTCCCTGAACACATGGGCCAGCATCCGCTCGTTCACGTCCATCACATCGTCCTCCTCGACGAAGGACAGCTCCATGTCCACCTGGGTAAATTCTGGCTGCCGGTCGGCGCGCAAATCCTCGTCCCGGAAACAGCGGACGATCTGATAGTAGCGGTCAAATCCGGAGATCATCAACAATTGCTTATACATCTGGGGAGATTGGGGGAGCGCGTAGAATTCCCCCGGATGGACGCGGCTTGGAACCAGGTAATCCCGGGCGCCCTCGGGCGTGCTTTTGATCAGCATGGGCGTCTCAATCTCCAGAAAATTCTCCTGATTCAAAAAGTTTCGTATGGACTGGGCCACCTGATGGCGCAGCAGGAGATTTTTTTGTAGCCGCGGCCTGCGCAGATCCAGATAGCGGTATTTTAAGCGCAGTTCATCCCGCGCCTCCACCTCGTCCAAAATTTGGAACGGCGGTGTCTTGGCCTGCGATAGGATCTTGATCTCCTGGACTTCGACTTCAACCCCGCCTGTCGCTAACTTTTCATTGACGCCGCCATCTCGTGCCTTCACAATCCCGGTGACGGCGACCACATACTCACTGCGGATACGGCTTGCCTTCTCAAACGTCTCCTCCGCAGCCTGATCCTGCGATAAAACCGCCTGGACTACCCCTTTCCGGTCCCGTATATCCAAAAAAATCAGGCTGCCCTTATTGCGCTGTTTCTGTACCCACCCCATAATCGTAACGCGCTGGCCGATATGCTGTTCCCGCAATTCCCCACAATACAGGGTGCGCTTAACACCATTTAATGCTTCCTCCATTGTCTTTCCTCCTAGTATTATCGAATTGCCGCCCCTAGGGCATCCAAGTCCTCAAACTGCACCTGCACGGTGGAGCCGTCCTCCATATTTTTTAGCACGGCTTCCCTCTGGGTTATCTCCGTATCCCCCAAAATTAGCGTGAATCGGGCGCCGATTTTGTTTGCATATTTCATCTGCGCCTTCACGCTCCGTCCCATCAGGTCTGTCTCCACGCGAAATCCCCTTGAGCGAAGCATATAAGCCAGGCGGGACGCCGTCTTTCCGGCGCTGTCCCCAATGTGGCCGATGTACAGATCGGCCTCTTCCTTCCAAACAGTTTTCCCTTTTATGGCTTCCATCGCCATGATCAGCCGGCCAATTCCGATTGCAAATCCAACGGCTGGGGTCGGATCGCCTCCCAGCTCTTCGATCAGACCGTCGTAGCGCCCGCCACCGCATATGGTTCCCTGCGCCCCGATGTCATTGCAGACGAATTCAAACACCGTCCTCGTGTAGTAGTCCAGTCCCCGGACGATGCCGCTATCGACGACAAAGGGAATTCCCAACTCTGTCAGCTGCATGGCCAGATTGTCGAAGTGCTCCCGGCATTCCGCTCCCAGATTTTCTATGGTGGATGGAGCATCCTTCACCACTTCCTGACAGACCGGTGATTTACAATCTAAGATCCGGAGGGGATTCTTATTCAATCGCTCCTGACAGGTAGGGCACAATTTTTCCCGATTGGCAGTAAAATACTCTGCCAGCTTTTGATTGTAGGCCTTCCGGCACTGCGGGCCTCCCAAAGAATTGATGTGCAGCGTCACATTGCTGATCCCAAGGCGGGTCAGGAGGCTGTAGGCGATGGACATAACTTCCACGTCGGCCATATACCCGCCGGCCCCGTACAGCTCACAGCCAAACTGATAGAACTGGCGGTCCCGCCCCGCCTGCGGTTTCTCATACCGAAAACACGGGGTCAGATAAAAGAGCTTCGTCGGCTGGGCGTCGGCAAACAATTTCCGCTCCAGATAGGCTCTCGCCGCCCCTGCCGTGCCCTCTGGTTTCAGGGTGATGCTGCGGCCGCCCTTGTCTAAAAACGTGTACATCTCCTTTTGCACGATATCTGTCGTGTCGCCCACCCCCCGCTGGAACAACTCCGTATGTTCAAAAATCGGTGTGCGGATCTCCTGAAAACGGTACTCCTCCATGAGGGCGTAGACCTCTTTTTCAATCATCTGCCATGTGCGTATGTCGCTTCCAAATAGATCATAGGTACCTCTCGGCGCTTGCGTTACCATGCTATATCCTCCATTCGCAAAAAATACTAAAGATTCCGGCTCCATCCCCGCGGAGCCATTCCTATGAAACAAAAAAACGCCCCCAAAAGGGACGAGATATCTCGCGGTGCCACCCTACTTATCCTCAAAGCCGATAACGGCGGCGGCCGTGCCCGTTCAGAGCCTCTCCCAGGTGTCTTCACTCGGCGAATGCTTGAGAGACTTCCACCTACGTCCCTCTCTCTGAAAAGCTTCTCTCCGGCTACTCCTCACTGCTCAACGATTTCCTTGATTGTCCATATTATACGTTGTTCTCGGGAAAATGTCAAGGCTATTTTGAAAAGAAGCCCCGTCCAGATTGGTTCCTGATCCAAAAATCCCCTTTACATTTCTGTCTAAATCAAGTACAATAGGAAAAGGAGAACATATTTTCCTTAGGAAAGGGGGACTCCGAATGAACGCGAATTACAATCATCTCACCAGCAACAAACTCATTGTGCTCTATCTCATACAGGAAAAAGGCGATATGACGCGCATCGATCTTTTTGACTATATTCTTTTTAAAGGATACATGGATTATTTTACACTGCAGCAATATGTGAATGAATTGGCGGAGGCAAAGCTCATCTGTGAACAGAAGGATGAAAACCGGACTGTCTATACGCTATACCCCCAGGGCATGGAGATACTGGATCTGTTTAAGTCCCGGATCCCCCACAGCATTCGGATGGAGATCAATGAATATGTCCAGACATCCCGGCTCAACAGTTCCTCTATGTTGC
>JAHZBS010000245.1 GCA_019423265.1 Clostridiales bacterium | reverse complement strand
AGCTGGGCGGCCAAAACGGAATCGGCATCGTCGATATTCTGGAAAACCGGGTTGTAGGTATGAAATCCCGGGGCGTCTATGAGACGCCCGGCGGAACCATTCTCTATAAAGCCCATGAACAGTTGGAACACATGTGCTTGGACAAACAGACATACGCGTACAAGCAGACGGTGGCGGTCAAATTCGCGGAGCTTGTATATTCCGGCGAATGGTTCACGCCCCTGCGGGAAGCGCTCTCCGCTTTCGTTGACTCTACCCAGGACGTGATCACCGGCACGGTAAATCTTGTTCTGTATAAGGGGAACATCATCCCCGCCGGCTGCACGTCGCCCAATTCTCTCTATAACGAAAGCATTGCCAGCTTCACAACCGGCGAGCTCTACGATCACAAAGACGCGGAGGGATTCATCAATCTCTTCGGATTGTCCATGAAGATCCGCGGAATGCTGAACAACAGCAAGAACTAATTCTCCCCTGAACGGCCTCCCTACAGTTGGAGGCCGTTTTTTCTTGTCCTATCCAAAAAAGGGAGGGGCGCAGACCGCCTCCCCTCTTGCCTAAACTATCCCTGCAGCGACGCCTGCCATTCGCCGCGGATTGTTTCCACCGTCTTTCCCAGCACGGCCTGGACATCCCCTCCGTTATAGACCTGTAACAGTTTGTCTCGCCCGTAGGTTTCGTCGAGATATTTGACAAAGGCCCCGGCATATACGCAGTAGGCGCCGCGGTAGTTGAAGGCTTCCTCCGCCCCTGCGGCCTGGGCGATCCCCACGCTCAGGTCACCCATTTTTAGAGCGTCAGGGTATGTGCCTGCACTGAGCAAGGTTTTCGCCAGCACATCGATGGACTTGAAGGATTTCTCGCTACTCTTATTTCCCGCGAGGCTCTTTAATTCCTGGAGGTTCCGGGCATAGGTGCTCAACAAACTCTCCTTATTGAGATCCGCCACATACGCTCCGAGTCCCTCCCGCAGCCAATCTGGCGCCACGGTCATGCCGGCCTTGGCCTGACAGATGAGGTTCGTGTACGGCGCAGCGCCTTCCTTGGCGTAATAGAGCGTCACATCTTGGCCAACCGCCATGGACGTGCCGTTCCCCGCCTTTATATAACACCGGATCTTTTCGGATGCACCGCTCTGCCCATAGGCATCCGCTGCAACATAATCCGCCCCTAAAAACTCAGAGACTGCTTTTTCTGCTTCCTCGACCCGATATGCAGCCCAATCCCTCTCCTCGTCATCCATATAGCCGGATTCGATAAACAGATCCACAGACGAAAAAGAGAGTGTATCAAATCCATCCGCTTTCCCGAAGGAATAGCTCTTTGGCGCTTTCTCACCGCAGGCGGCCGTGACAACAGCGACCATCGCTAGAAGCGCTGCCAGAAAGATCTTTTTCATATGCGTATAACCCCTTTTTTCAGTTTCCAACTCATCTGTTGATTATACTCTAAATTACCATAAACTTCAAGCCCCTCTTTGATTTGGCCAGGGCATCCAACTCCCGTCAGGACCTATCTTGCATTTCTTCCAATCTGTGGTATAACCGGAGTTAGCCACATGGGAAGGCAAAAAAGCAAACGCATCCACATGGATATGCCCTGAAAGGCGTCCTCAGTGAATCGAAAAAATTCGCTCACACTACACCACTGAGGACAGAATTGCCGTTTGGCCTAAAAAAAGCCGCCCCTCCCACAGAAAAAATCTGTAAGAAGGCTACTCGGCGTTGAAAAGTTCACGTTTTCGTGATATAATATTTTTATATGTGATTAGAGCCACGCACGGAGGTATGATTATGGCTGTTAGTTATAAAAGACTATTCCATCTGCTGATCGAGAGGGATATGACTACGGCTCAGCTTCAGCAGCAAGCCGGATTTTCCTCAAACATTATTCCCAGAATAAAGCGGAATGGGTACGTATCATTAGATACGATCGAAAGCATCTGCCGCACGATGAACTGCGGCGTGGACGATATTCTGGAATTTTTGCCTGAAAACACGGAGGAAGTATAATGGATAAAAAGAGAGTTGGTCAGATTAAAGAACAGTTTGACCTTGTTATACATAGTGATGAAACCGCTAAAGTTGAATTTTGGTATGCACGCGAGTTAATGTTGTTGCTCGGCTATGAGCGTTGGGAAAACTTCGATAAAGCCATCTCCCGCGCAATGGAATCCTGTGAAACTAGTGGTATCGATGTGTTGGATCATTTTCGTGACATCACGAAAATGATCGAGACCGGTAAAGGCGCACATAGACCGGTTAAGGATTATATGCTGACCCGCTATGCCTGTTATTTGATTGCCCAGAATGGTGATCCCAAGAAAGAAGAAATCGCATTTGCGCAAAGCTACTTCGCTGTACAAACCAGAAAGCAGGAACTGATTGAGGAGCGTATTGCACTGATTGAGCGCACTGAAGCGCGTGGCAGACTGCGTGAATCTGAGAAGCGCCTTTCCCAGAATATCTATGAGCGCGGTGTTGATGACGCCGGTTTTGGTCGCATTCGCTCTAAAGGTGATCAAGCCCTGTTTGGTGGTCACACTACAATGGAAATGAAAACACGTCTGGGCGTGAAAGACAATCGACCTCTTGCAGACTTTCTGCCCACACTGACAATTGCAGCAAAGAATCTGGCAACAGAAATGACCAATTATAATGTGGAAGAAAAAGACCTGCAGGGTGAACGTGCCATTACCGGCGAACACGTGCAGAATAATCTTTCCGTACGCGAGATGCTCGGTCAGCGTGGCATTAAGCCGGAAGAACTGCCGCCCTCTGAGGACATCAAAAAACTGGAACGTCGCGTTAAATCGCAGGAGAAAAAGCTGGCAGCGCAGGCAGGTAAGCTGCCGGACAGCAGTGAGGAGGGTAACAATGATTCATTATGATAATGTAGCTAATCTCAATATAGAACGTTACTGAAGGACGTCACTCAATAATTTTCCTCCCCCTTTCAAGTGTAATACTCGGACGGGACGGGCATCCAACTCCCGTCAGGACCTATCTTGCATTTCTTCCAATCTGTGGTATAATGAGCAGTGCTTAAAAAAATCGTAGGAGGTCTCAGTCAATGAACGATGTCATCAAGACAATTGCTACTCGCCGGAGCATTCGGAATTATACAGCCCAGCCTGTATCCCCTGAGCAACTGAACACTCTGCTCCAGTGCGCCATAAACGCGCCAAGCGCCCGCAATCTACAGCCCCGCTACTTTACTACACTGCAAAGGCCGGAGGAAATTCAAGAGCTGGCCGACGGCATCGCCCGCTCCCGCGGCATGGACCACCCTCTCCACAATGCACCTGCCGTCATCGTCATCTCCGGAGCCATCGACTCCTCCTGGGCGGTGACCGACTGTTCTCTCTCCGCTCAAAATATTATGCTGGCGGCGGAATCCCTCGGCCTCGGCACATGTTTTATCGGCTGCGGAACACCCTTTTGGAATAGCCCGGAGGGCGACGCATTTGCAGAAAAGATTCAAGTGCCTAAGGGATACCATCCTCTATTTGCCGTGACCGTCGGGTACCCGGCCACAACCCCAGAACCCACGCCCCGCAATCAGGATGTCGTTTCCATTCGCGCATAAAAATGAATAATTTATAAATATTAAAATTTTTCTTGTGAAAACAGGATAAGTGGGGTATAATGTGTAAAGAAGCGTAAGGAGAACTTTAAACAAGCGCAGAAAGGAGATTCTACATGAATACTATTGCGAAAAATGTACTAGAAATGGAACAGCTCAAGGATCTCGTTGCAAAACTCAAGGGCACCGATACAAAAAAGGAAAAGAACTG
>JAHZBS010000244.1 GCA_019423265.1 Clostridiales bacterium | reverse complement strand
ATCAAGACAGATCGTGCCTAAGATTGCCTTTGTCGAGGGGATCGGGGGCGCGGTTTTTTTGTCTAGAAGAGTATCAGTATCCCGGTGTGGGCCGCGATAAAGATCAGCGATACTGACGTTCCGCCGACGGATCGTGAGGTGTAACGATGGCTTTGGAAAATAAATTGGGAATTGCCGATTCGGCAGAGCTCGCCCGCGAGGAGGAGCGCATCAGCAAGAAAAAGGCTCTCGAATTGTTTGAGACAGGATTGCTGGGTGAGCTTGAAGCCGGAACATTTTCCGCGCTCAGAGCGATCCATAAGTACCTTTTCGATGCGATCTACGATTTCGCCGGAGAAATGCGAACGGTCAATATGGCAAAGGGCAACTTCCGCTTTGCGCCCCTGATGTATCTGGAAGCGGCGCTAGATAATATCGATAGAATGCCCCAGTCTACTTTTGAGGAGATCATCGAAAAGTATGTGGAAATGAATATCGCCCACCCCTTCCGGGAAGGCAACGGCAGAAGCACACGCATCTGGCTCGATTGCATCCTGAAGAAGGAACTGGGCATGGTGGTGGATTGGAGCCAGGTTGATAAGGAAGACTACCTTCTCGCCATGGAGCGCAGCCCGATCCGCGATATTGAGATCAAGTACATCCTGAGGGCTGCCCTCACCGATAAAACAGGTGACCGCCAGGTTTATATGAAAGGCATCGACCACAGCTATTACTACGAGGGGTATAACGAGTTTAAGACCGAAGAACTTTGCAATCAGTATAGGCAAGACAGGAGGGACAGACAGTGCCAAGAATCTTAGAAGGATATGCAGCGGAGGGAAAGGTCCTACCCTATGGGAAGTTTAAGCCTTTTCTTGATTTGAGAGACGGAGGCGTCTGGGACGCGCTGACGGGCGAGCAAAGGGCAGAGCTCATCCGGAGAGGGGAAGAAAGCCTTGCGGCGGAATATCCCCTTTTGACCGCCGGGCTGTATCGGGAATTTCGCCGCACCGGCAATCGAAGCCACTACGAGGACGTCTATTTCAAGCGGCGCCAGATGGTACTCCATCTTATGGTGGCAGAGTGCCTGGAAGGGCAGGGGCGCTTTGTGGACAAGCTCATCGACGGGCTCTGGGCGATCTTGGAGGAGACCTCCTGGGTGATCCCCGCCCACAACACATCGCTGGACGGTGCAGAGTATCAGCTGCCGGACGCTTACCGGGGAGAGATCCGGTATGTAGACTTATTTGCGGCGGAGACCGGGTCGCTGTTGGCATGGGTCTACCACTTTTTACAGGGCGTTTTGGAGGGGGCGGCGCCCCATGTAATTGTGGACCGGATGCGGTATGAGCTGAACCGGAGGATACTGGAGCCGTATCTCCATAATGATATGCCCTGGATGGGACTCGATGGGGGATTTGTGAATAACTGGAATCCCTGGATTGTCTCCAATATGTTGACGGTCGCGGCGCTCTGCGAAGAAGAGCGGGTGCGGCGGGAGGCGGTGGTCACGCGCTCCCTACAGATTTTAGATTTTTTTGCCGCCTCCTACGATGACGATGGCGGATGCGACGAGGGGCCGAGCTATTGGGGGGAAGCCGGAGCCGCCTTCTTCGACGCCTTAGAGATCCTCTATGACATGACGGGGGGAGAGCTGGACATTTTGCAGCAGCCGCTAGTCCGCGCCATGGGCGAGTACATAATGAAGATGTATATCCACGACAACTATTTTATCAATTTCGCAGACTGTCATGGACAGATTCAGGTGGATTCCTTTATGATAGCGCGATTTGGGCGCCGGGTAAAAAGCGAGAGTCTGGAGGCTTTCGCCGTGTCCCGGATTGGTTCGGAGGGAAAGCCAGGCTTTGAAAACTGCTACAATCTCTACCGGCGATTAAAAAATCTCTGGGACGTACCCCGATCCGAAGGCTCCGCTGGGTATACCCCGAAGACATTCGAATATCTGGAAGGAATCCAGATTGTCGCCATGCGGGAGCAGCCGCGGTCCGACAAAGGTTTGTACGTTGCGGTCAAGGGCGGACACAATGGGGAGAGCCATAACCACAACGATGTAGGGAATTTCATCGTGTACTGTGACGGGATGCCGGTTGTGATCGACGCCGGCGTGGACACATATACGGAAAAGACCTTTAGCCCACTGCGATATACCATTTGGTCCATGCGGTCCTCCTACCATACGCTGCCGGATATCAATGGGATGGAGCAGGAGGCAGGGGAGGCGTATCAGGCCAAAGATTTTACGGCGTCACAGGACCAAATGGCAGTCTCACTGGATATCGCAGGTGCCTATCCGAGGGAAGCGCGAGTGTACCGGTGGATTCGAAACGTGCAGCTGGTTGGGGGGAAAGTCCTGATCTCGGAGACGGTGGATCCAGAGGTGCCGGTGGAGATCGAGCTGCATTATCTCCTGCTCGACCGGCCCCATATGGCGGCGCCGGGGCAAGCCGTGCTGAAAGAGGGCGTGTCCCTTCTCTACCCCGATACCCTTGTGCCAGAAATCGAAGAGATCGGGGTAAAGGGGACCAAGATCGGGCAGCCTTGGAATCGAGATGCGCTGTATCGCCTGCGGCTGAGAGGGCGGCTGGAAGGGGAGACGGTTCTGTCATTCCAGATCCTCAGAGGGGAATGATCTTGATTTTGTCCTAAAATATAAAGAGCTGTCCCTTTACATTTGGAGGCAGAGGCGCTATACTGGAAGACAAAATTGCGCATAAGGGGCGAGGGACATGACAAGCAGAGATCGAGTTAAGCGAAGTCTGCACTTTCAATCCCCGGACCGGTTGCCAGTCAATTTTGACGCGAACCGCACGCCGGAAGACGGGATCGAGTATGGGGAGGATATGATTTGGGTATTCGCCACCCGGCGGCCCAAGGTTAACGGGGTGGACGAGTGGGGCGTCGTGTACGAATCCATCGGAGAAAGCTTCGGTGAGCCCAAGGTTTTCCCGCTGGAGGGCAAAGAGACGCTGGACGGCTATACGTTTCCGGATTTCAGCGAAGACTGGCGGTATGAGGCGATGCGCAAGACTATCGCGGAGAACGTAGAGGAAAAGTATGTGCTGGGTATGCTGCCCAATGGCCTGTTCCAAACGATGATCGACCTCTTTGGCTTTATGGACTTCATGGTCAACGTCGGCGTGAATCCGGAGCTGATCGAGGAGGTGTGCGAGCGGTTCTGCCTCAGCGCCATAGCATGTACAAAGAAAATGGCAGAGTGCGGCGTAGACGGCATTATCCTCATTGACGATACGGCGCTACAGGATCGGCCTATGATCAGTATGGAGGTATTCAATGAGATCTTCAAGCCCCGGTACAAGAGAGTCTTTGACTATGCCCACTCCCTTGGGCTTGATACATTTATGCACAGCTGCGGTTACACGCTGGACATCATGGAGGAGTTGATCGAGGCAGGCTGTGACGCCATCAACCTTGACCAGCAGGACAACATGGGCCTTGAGGAGATATCGAGGCGCTACAAGGGCCGCATCTGCTTCTATTGTCCCCTAGATATTCAGAGGACCGTCGATTTGACACAAGAGCAGATTCAGCAGCGCGTCCAAGAGATGCTGCGAGCGTTTGCCTCACCGGCCGGCGGTTTTATTGCCAAAACGTATCCCCAGCCCAGAGCTGTGGGGATGACGGATTCCTATCTTAAATGGATGACAGATGCCTTTAAGAATACAGAGATTGTATGAGCCATCGGTTCTGATACCGGTATTCCAGCAATGGGATACCGGTTTTTTTGGTGCGCCCGGTGAGCGCACGTTCTATAGGGTGAAAGTCCCGAATCCGCCCGGT
>JAHZBS010000243.1 GCA_019423265.1 Clostridiales bacterium | reverse complement strand
CTAGCATTTTTCAATCTGGTTGTCGTCCTGGGGCCCTGGATCGGGGTGGCAGCTGTGCTCTTTAGTATGTGGATCGTGGCGATCTCCCTGATTCTATCGGGAGTCATCTGCATCGCCACAGGGATCATCGCGCCGTTTATGCTGTTCGACTGGATCACCTTAACCACGCCGTTATCCTATTTTAACGCCATTATGGCTGGGATTGCGCTGATCAGCGGGGGAATTCTGCTCTTTTATGCCATTACCTTGCTCAATAAAGGCTTCTACAAGCTGACGGGCCGCTATCTTCGCTGGAATTGCAAAGCCATCGGATGACATTCCGATCACAGAATGGAGGTTCACTATGAAGCGTTGGCTTAAGATTATGTTGGTCATCTTTGTCTGCTCGACGATTCTAACGGGCATCGGCGTCGGGCTTGAGATTGGAATCTATGGTGTGCAGTCATACACTGCGCGGAAAGGAATAGCTATGACAACTTTTGAAAAAACTTTTGATTCTCAGGACATCACAAACATAACCTTTCATCTGACAAACTTACCCCTTGAGATCATACCGACGGCGGATACAGCCATTAAAGTGGAGGCCGTCTATCCTGAAGACCAGGGAATCGACTTCTCCGCCTCTCTGGAGGGGAACAACACGGTTAGCCTGCGGCAATCGAACTCGGCCTTTCGAGAACTTTTCAGTCTCTTCGCAGGGTGGGGTGACAGCCGCGTCACTGTCTACTGTCCGACAGAACTCTCTCTGTCCATCAGCGGGAGGAACACGTCGGGCAAGGTGTCCATCAGCCAGATGGCCACAGGGTCTCTGGATCTTCAGACTACGTCCGGGAAGATTCAGCTCCGCGATCTGGCCTCCTCCGAAACCCTGCTCCACTCCACATCCGGCAAGATCGAGCTGACAAACAGCAAAATCTCCGGCAAACTGTCCGCCACAGCCATTTCTGGCAAGATAAGCTTGGAGAATCTTCAGTGCGACAGCCTCTATGCAAAAAGTACCTCCGGCCGCCTAGTTCTAAATCGAATCCTTGCGAATGCCGTGGAGCTCCACAGCACCAGCGGCGCCATCGAGGGGGCCGGCCAGTGGACCGATATGGCGGCGGATACAACTTCTGGGCGCATTGAGCTCGAGTACACGTCGCCTGTCATGGGCGATGGCCGGTTCAGCTCTACCTCGGGGAGCATCCGGCTCACCATACCGGAGTCTTCCTCCGTGAAAGTGGATTTTTCCAGCGTCAGTGGCCGGCTGAAAACCGAGGACGGAACCCGCAGGGACAACACCTTGGTCTATGGCGAGGGAACTTACCACTTTGCCATAAAAACCACATCCGGGAGCGGAACCATCAGCACTGCCCAGGACTAGAGGGTGCTCAGCAAAGGATTCCAAATTGTACAATGGCAAGATACTTGACTGAACGGTCAAATATCTTGCCATTAAAAACAGCGGCAATGATTTCTCACTGCCGCTGTTGCGATTAGGTGTAAATCAAGATATCCATTATTTCGACTGCTTCCGGATGGAGCTGGCGATAAAAAGTCCCGCCAAATAGGCAAATATGGGCTCCAGGTATCCAAACTTATCGTTATAATAGAAATATCCCATATCCGGAATGGTGACCCGGCTTAAAATAGTGGCGTTGATTAGCGTATGGATGGACAGCAAGAAGAAGAGAACGCCCAGCGTGATGCCGACGGCCCGCTTGATCTTGATCTCGCCGTGTATCCCTACGGTAAAGAGAATGGAAAAGAGGAAAACTAAAATTGACTGAAAGCTCTGATACAAGTGTGAATAGGAATTATATACAGGAAAAGAATCCACATGGCGGACGGCAAAGAAGAAATAATTGGACAGGATGATCGTCAACACCAGAATCAGGATACTGCTGCAAAGACAGATTTTTCGCATATGTTTCCCCCTTCAAAATAAAACTTTTCTCTCCTCTTACCAACTGAAATCCATATTAATTCTAGCATTGACACCCCGGGTACAAGTAATCTCGTAGCTTACCCCGCCATAGGGACGATATACTTCTACTAAAGGAGAATCGCCCATAAGCAATTCATCAGTAGTTTTCATTTCTACCCATGTATAATCTGGAGACGATTTTGTAAAAGTATTACTAACGGTTCCTCTCTTCCAAAAGGAACCTCCTCTATAAACATCACCTTGAGCAGTATAAAAGAGTACAGTTTTTGTAACTCTAATACCGCTAGAAACTGCACCTTCATTTGTTCCGATAGCCCTGTGTAAATGCAATTTTTCGCCACTATAACGGTATTGAACAGTTAATGATAACCTAATACTCTTACTACTATCAATTGAATCCTCTGTTCTAGATGAATCATATGAATATGGGGTAATGGATAGATTTGTCTCCAATGTAGCATTTGAAAAGCCATCTGCATTCAAGCTAAACATAGTTGCGTTTGGTTGTGAGATATTAATTTCTGGATGTGTACATTTCACTTCAATCAACTGATTAGTTTCATCTTCCATTATAATCCCATTTTCTAAATCACTAAGAGAAACAGTTTGCCCATTTAAATCAATACTAGCCTCAATATTAGGTACATGTTCAACAATTGGATTAAGAGATGGTGCTGCATGAGCTGGTATCGTAGTAAATATAAGTAATAGTGTCGTAATTAAACCGACGTGTCTTGATAAAACGCTTTTTTTCATAATATTTCCCCTTTCATTTTATTATAAGCACATCATCAATAGATATTCAGTTCACCTCCTGTTTATTGTTATTAATGCACTTATGATATATAATATATTATCATATTTATTTTATTATTGCAATATATATTTAATATTTATTTCCATTTTAATAACTACTATATTTAAATTTCAAAGTAAATATCGCAGATAAAGCAAAAATCGAAGTAACCATGGGAAAGAATAAAGTCTAGAAAAAAGAGACTTCAACAATGAAGAAAGATGATTTATTATCCAGGAATATCTCTAAATCAACGGTCTATCTCAATATCGAGAAAGGTTTTATGTCGTTTTTCCAAGATCGATGTGCCTAAAGGCAACTCTATGTAATTTTAGCTTTAATCTATTCTCCGTAGCTAGCGAAGTTACGGACATCTCCTGTATCCTAAAGAAGTCACCAAAGTCCTTAAGCTTTTGATACAATAGGATCGAGTTAACTTACATAGCCAATAGAAGTTAGTCCGGAAAAATCTGTTTCGGGCTTTGTTTGATACCATTTTTTAATCATATCTTACATCCAGTTAATAGCCTTTTGACGCCAAAGAAAAATCGTCTGAAAGGCTTCCCCCAAATTATACTCTCCTAATCTGTAACAGCATAACATTCTGCAAGACGCTTTTATCTTCCTCCGATAAATGAGAGGGCAATTCCCGTTTTGTAAAAATAAAGTTTCCCTTTCTCCGTTAGTGTATTATGCAAAATAAAAAATGCCGATTTATAGGAGGGTTGATCATCCCTTCAACCTCTCCCACTCGTCACTCTTAAATCCCACCAAAACCTTATCGCCGTCCACAGCGATGGGACGCTTCACGAGCATTCCATCCGTGGCCAGAAGGCGGAGCTGCTCTTCCTCCGTCATCCCCGGCAGCCTGTCCTTCAACTGCATGGATTTATAGAGCATTCCACTTGTGTTAAAGAATCTGCGCAGGGGCAAACCGCTTTTATCCAGCCACTCTCTGAGTTCCTCATAGGTGGGATTCTCCTCCTGAATGTGGCGGCTGGTATATGGGATATGATTCTGATCCAGCCACTTTTTTGCCTTCTGGCAAGTAGAACATTTGGGATATTCGATAAACAGCATGTCATGTCCTC
>JAHZBS010000242.1 GCA_019423265.1 Clostridiales bacterium | reverse complement strand
ATCATCCAGCTGGCGAATCGTTCGGATCATAGTCTTCGCCGCCCGCTCCCCGAATCCATTGGACTGTATCTGATGTTCTTCATTGCCGATGGACCATAAAATAACACAGGGATGATTTCGATCCCGCTTCACAAGCGCCGTCAGCTGCCTAAGCCCCTCCGGCGTCGAGGAAGTCTGCCGGTGTTCATCCATCACCAGCATCCCCAGCCGGTCACAGGCGTCCAAAAGGGCCGGCGACGGCGGATGATGGGACGACCGGTAGGCATTGACGCCCATCTCCTTTAATTTTTCGATCTTGTACTGCACAATCCTGTCCGGCAAAGCCACGCCCACCCCCGCAAAATCCTGGTGAACACAAACGCCCTGGATCTCGATATGCCGGCCATTTAAGAAACACCCGTTTTCCGCGTCAAACACAACATCACGAAATCCGAAGCTCGTAGTCTCCTGGTCCAGCGGGATTCCCTCCCGGTAGATGGTCAGCGTCAGGGTATACAGCTTAGGATTGTCCAGCTCCCACAAAATCGGATGGGAAATCACGCCTGACAGCTGTACGTCCACCACCTGCCATGGATCGGCTTGGACCTCCTCCACTCCAAGACAGAGCTTCCGCCCGTCGGGCGCTGTCACGGCGGCTTCCACCTCATAGACGCCGGGTTGCTCCCATTGATTGCTCACTTTCGTGTGGATGGATACATCCCCGGAAACAAAGGCCCGAATATACGTCTCCTCCAGCGGGATATGAACTGGATCCGCCTCATACAGCCACACATGGCGGTAAATGCCAGCGCCCTCGTACCACCAGCCCTCATACTGGGACGCATCCACCCGCACCGCAACGGAATTGCTCTCCCCGAATGCGATTTGGTCTGTGATATCAAGAGAAAATCCCGTGTAGCCGCTCCGATGGCCATCGATATACGCCCCGTTTACCCACACCATACAATCCCGAAATACGCCTTCAAAGGCAAGGATAAAGCGGCAGTCCCGTTTATCCTCATCCATCACAAAAATCTTTCGGTACCACCCGATGGGATAGGCTTTGGTCCGCAGCGGTGTGCCATTTCCATCCGCAAAATTCCCCTTCTGCTCCGAAATCGGGCGATGTCCATGGGAAGGATCCGCATTGCGGTCAAAAGGCAACGCAATGCCCCAATCATGGGGCAGTTCAACTTTTTGCCATGAGGAGCTGTCGAAATGCCGGGAAGCAAACAGCGACGCCTCCTGATGTTTCAATAGCCCATAGTCCACCTCGGGATCTGTCTCCGCCTGCAAATAAAAAGTCCAGCCCTGATCAAAATTATGACGTATCATTCTGTCCTCCTACCGCTTTTTCCACATGATATTGGCATCTTCCTTCGGCTTCTCATAGTATCCGGGCCGGATTCCCGCCGAATAGAAGCCATGCTTTTCATACAACGCCTGGGCGGCAAGATTGCTCGATCGGACCTCCAGGGTTAAATATTGAATCCCCAAACTCTCGCACCAGACATCCATGCCCTGCAAAATATCAGAGGCCACTCCTGTACGCCGCCATATTGGATTGACCGCGATGTTCGTAATATGCGCCTCGTCAAATATTTGCCAGAAGCCTCCGTATCCAATGATCTCTCCTTCTGCCTCCGCAACCAAATAATGCGCCCCGTGGCTGCCTGTCAATTCATGTACAAGGGCTTCCCGGGACCAAGGCATGGAGAAACATACCTGCTCTAGTTGGGCCACGGCTTCCACATCGTCCAACGTCATCGGCCGAATTTGATGCCTCATTGGAACGCCTCTCGCCGCAATCTTGCTTCCCTCTCCCGCTCTGCCTGCGGCTTTCGAAGATAGGCCAGCGCTATGTCGTCGCCGTGGACCGGCAAAACTCCTTCCCGGCAATGCGCCAGCGCCAGCGCTGCCGCCGCCCCCGCCCGCAGATAGCGCAGATGGGGCGGCGCTACCTCTACCCGCGAGCCCAGCATTTCCCTAAGCCTCTCTCCATAGGCCGGCACCCCATCCCCCACTAAAATACAGGGGCCCTCCTGCCTCCCCAGCCGCTGGGCCAGGTCTTCAACCGTCAGCACAGCCGCCTCCTCGACACACCGCAGCGTGCCATCCTCCCGGCGGTACAGCGCCGCATAAACCTGTCCTCGCCTTGCATCCATAATCGGCACAATCTGCCCATCGGATAAAACCGCTCCATAGGCTAAAACCTCGAGGGTCGGCAGCGGCATCACCGGAATATCCAGACCGAGGGCTAAGCCCTTTACAGTGGCGGCACCGATTCTAAGCCCTGTGAAGGAGCCCGGTCCCACTGTCACCGCCAGCATATCTAACTCTGCCGGTTCTAGCTCCGCCTGGCACATAACGGATTGAACCATAGGCATTAACGTCTCGGAATGGGTCAGCTTGCCATTGATCATCTGTTCCGCCAGCAGCATCTCATCCCTCTGCACCGCCACACTCGCCACTTGAGCCGATGCCTCGATTGCCAGTACAATCACTGGTCATTCCCTCCCCGTATGGTAATTTTTCTGTACTCCGTTCCCCTGGATAGGTCCTTCTCAATGTGCAGCCATTGCGCTTCCTTCGGGATATACTCGGAAATCTGATCCGCCCACTCTATCAGACAAACGCCACCTCGATCCAAATATTCATCAAATCCAATGTCCCACAGGGACTCCCCATCTTCCAGCCGGTACACATCAAAATGATACAGCGGGAATCGGCCACTGTACTCGTGGAGGATGGTAAAGGTAGGGCTGACAATATCCTCCCCAATGTCAAGACCTGCCGCAATCCCCTTTGCTAAGGCGGTCTTTCCTGTTCCCAGATCCCCCGTAAGGCAGAGGATATCCCCCGGTTTGGCCTGTTTCCCCAACTTTACGCCCAGCTGGTATGTGTCGATCTCTCGATAAGATTGAACAATTCGTTCCATATCTCATGCTCCAATTTCTTCTGCGGAGTCTGAGGGGGTCCCATCTTCGTCCTGGTTGTCCCCAGACTCAGACTTGCTTTCTTCCTCCAGTGTTATCACAGCAGTCTGCACCGCTTTCGTTCCAACAACCTCATATCGGACGGTATACCGATTTCCCTCACTGTTCTCGATTTTCGCCTCGACGGCGGCCTCCTGTCCCTTATCCTTTCCTTGGATGTGGGATACGTCTGTCACCTGTGCCTCAGAGGTCACCGTTCGGTCCTCAACGCCTGTCAATTCCCCATAGTGGTCACGCTCAATCGTCTGCTGCAAAGTCTGCGTCAATCCGTTCTTGTCTGTGGCCGTATACGTCACGGCATAGCTCCAAGGAGATTGGGCTTCAACCGCAGCGGTAAAGGATTGGATGCCGCTTTTATCGCTGGCCTCCGCCATTTTCAGCGCTATATCCTCATTGAATTCTTCCAATTCCTCTATAAAGACGCGATTCATGGTAATCGCCGGGTATACCGTATCCTGGACCGTAAACACCGCCTGGGCTGTGGCCGTGCTCCCTGTGATATCTGTCACGGTATACGTCACAGTATAGGTTCCCAGAGTATTGGCATCCACCGCGCCGGATACCGCGACGGAATCCGTAATGTCATTGCCACATTTGTCTAACCCTTTCACACCGGACATCACATCGACGCTGCCGCCATACTCGATGGTTTTGTCTGACACACCCTTGAGCGACGCTTCCTTCAATTTCCATGGGTTGGCAGAATCCGGGTCTGTGGGATCCCATCCCGTACCAGCAGGCAACTTTAAGGCGGAAGGCTTTCCTAACGGGCCTGGATCTGAGTCATTATAGATTATCACCGTAGTCCCCTTAGGACAATTGTCCAAAATCCATTTGGCGTCGATGGTCGTTAGACGGACGCAGCCAGCGG
>JAHZBS010000241.1 GCA_019423265.1 Clostridiales bacterium | reverse complement strand
GCTTTTTTTGTGCGGTTTACAAATAGATTTGAAAAAAATAGTGATAGACAAAAAACTAGCGATGGCGAAAAACTGTAAATACAAAACAAAAATACATTGCATTAAAAACTAAAGATGGCAATTTTGACGAATGGTTGATAAACTGAAAGCGTTGAAACCCGGACGTTTCGGGATAATAAAATGGAGTGAAAAGAGGTACAAACATGAAGAAGAGCATTTCCGCATTTCTCGCATGTGCAGTCATGGCGCTCTCGCTGGCAGGTTGCGGTGAAGGCGGCACGCCGGTTCCGTCATCCGGCAACGGACCAGATGGAGAGTTGCCCAACACTTCGGGGACGGCCACGTCTGTCACTTGGTGGATGGATCCATTGAATCTTTCGTCTAGCGTACTTTCAGGTTTCGACGAATCTTTAGGCTGGCAGAAATACGAGGAGAATTTGGGTGTAGATATTGTATGGCAGCAGCCTGCCAGCGGCCAGTCCGCCGAACAGTTCAATCTTATCATTGCCTCGCCTGACATGCCGGACATCATGTATTACAGCTGGTTGAACGCCTATCCGGGCGGTCCGGACGCCGCCATTGCGGATGGAAAGATCGTGGCGTTGAACGATTATATTGAGGAATATGCGCCGAATTTTACAGCATATCTTGAGGCGCACCCGGACGTTGCAAAAGAAATCATGACCGACTCAGGCAATATTTATTGTTTCCCGGCTATATATACCTATACGAGCCAGGACAGCGGTGTGTGGCAGAACACTATCGAGCGTGAGCCCTATGATGAAACGTTTATTGGACTCATCATCCGCAAGGATTTGTTGGATAAGGCGGGGCTGGATATTCCTGTTACACTGGACGATTGGTATGAAGCGCTGGTGGCGTTCAAGGATATGGGCATCAAGCATCCCATCTCGTTCATGGGTACCTACGCCACGCTGGCTCAGAGTTTTGCATCAGCATTCGACATCACGCTGCCCGTTGTGGGCATGCCAGGCATGGGAAGCGATTTTGCGCTGCGCGAGGACGGCACAATTCAGTACGGCCCAGCCGAGGACGGCTACGGCGAATATCTGACATTTATGCATAGACTGTATGAGGAAGGCTTGCTGGATCCGGATTTTATGGTGCAGGATGCCACCACGATGCACACAAAGATCGTCAACGGCGAGGTGGGGGCATGGGTCCAGATGATGCCCATCGGTATCGGAGGACTGCGCGGACAAGTTCTGGCGCTCGATCCTGATTCTGATTTCTATCCAATTGGTGTGCTGAACCCCGTGAAGGAAGAAGGTCAGCAGCTGCGCTATCGTCAGGGAAACCTTGCCTATACGGCCTCCGGTGCCGCAATTACAACATCCTGCAAAGATATTGCCACGGCGTGCCGTGTGTTGGATTACGCTTGGAGCGATGAAGGCAATATGCTGCTTAACTGGGGCATCGAGGGCGAGTCGTATCAGATGGTGGACGGCTGGCCGGAACTGACGGAACAGATTCTTAATGATTCCCAGTACACGCCGTCCGAGGCTTTCTCCCGCTACCGGAACCTCAACGGTCCCTATCCGCAGGATCATACCCAGCGTCTCGTGCTCAAGCGCGACTACTCGCTGCCCGATGGCGCGGTAGACGAGAATATTGCGGCGCTGGATCTCTGGTCATCGAATGCCAACGGTTCGGTGCGCGCAGGCCTGCCCTCTATTACGATGTTGACGGAGGAGGCCAGCGAATATGCCAACACCTACAATGAATTGTCCACCTATGTGGAGGAAATGTTCTCGAAATTCATCATGGGCACGGAACCGCTTTCAAACTTTGAGCAGTACCAGCAAACACTCAAGACCATGGGGCTCGACCGTGTGCTGGAACTGCAGGAAGGCGCACTGCAGCGCTATTATAACCGCACCGCATGAAGGGGCGGTGCCCAAAATGAACCGACATAAATCTATTCGAGCGGACTGCGCCCTGACGGCATGTCTGCCGACAGAAGGAGACTGATCATGAATCGCACCCGTCACATATTGCGTGACCTGCGCCGCGATCTGGTGAAAAACCGCTGGATCTATATCATGGCAATCCCTGTGATTGCATTTTATATTCTGTTTTCCTATATTCCTATGGCCGGTGTACAGATCGCCTTCAAAGACTATAATTTCGGCGCAGGCATTTGGGGTAGCCCATGGGCGGGCCTCAAGCATTTCATCGCATTTTTCAGCGGGCCTTACGCCTGGCGAACCATCCGGAATACCATGCTGCTCAGTCTGTATACTATTCTTGTTACATTCCCGTTGCCTATCGTATTTGCACTGTTGCTCAACGAAGTGAAAAGCAAGCTATTCAAGCGTACCATACAGACGGTGAGCTACTTGCCCCACTTCATTTCGCTGGTAGTTATTTGCGGCATTATCAAGGAATTTACTCAGAGCACCGGCCTCGTCAGCTCGTTGCTGGCAATGGTGGGAGTTCCAGCCGAGACAATGCTGCAGGATCCCGCCCGCTTCCGTTCCATATATGTTGTCAGTGATCTTTGGCAAACGCTGGGCTGGAACTCCATCATCTATCTGGCGGCGCTTTCCGGCGTTGACCCGACGCTGTACGACGCGGCCGCTGTGGACGGCGCTGGACGATTCCGCCGTGTGCTCCACGTGACGATTCCGGCTATTATGCCCACCATCATTATTATGTTCATTTTGCGTGTAGGTCAGTTCATGAGCGTGGGATACGACAAGATACTGCTTTTGTACAACAGCAGCATCTATGAGACGGCAGATGTGATTTCCACATTTGTGTATCGTAAGGGTGTCGTAGAGTCAAATTTCAGTTTCAGTGCGGCCGTGGGCCTGTTCAATTCGATTGTAAACTTTTTCCTCGTTGTAATTGTGAATAAAATCAGCGACAAGGTCAGTGAGACGAGCCTGTGGTGAGAAGGAGAGGAGAAGAATGGTAGAAAAAAAAGGCCTAGGTGCCAAGGTATTCGATGTGTGCAATCACTGTCTTCTTGTGCTCATTGGAATTGTTTGCCTGTATCCTTTCCTGTATGTGGTGTTTGCCTCGTTCAGCAACCCGGCGCAGTTCATGAAACACGATTTTACGCTGCTATGGTGGCCCAAGGGCTTTTCACTAACAGCATACAGCCGTGTTTTCACAAATGATCTTCTAACAGGCTATACCAATACGCTTATCTATGTGGTAGGAGGTACGGCCATCAGCATGCTTCTTACTTTCTTCGGAGCATATGTACTCTCGCGCAAAGGTTATATGCTTAAAAAACCGCTCACAATGTTCATCCTCTTCACAATGTATTTCAGCGGCGGCATCGTGCCATTTTATCTATGGATACAGGAACTCGGTTTTATCGACACGCGTTGGGCTATCCTTGTGCCGTTGGCACTGAACACATATAATATGATTGTGATGCGCACAGCATTCGCAAGTGTGCCCGAAAGTCTGATTGAAGCCGCGAAGTTGGACGGCGCGTCCGATATAACTTGTTTGTTCCGTATTATTATCCCGTTAAGTAAAGCGACGGTGGCGGTAATACTGCTGTTCTATGCAGTGGCACGCTGGAATGAATGGCTGCCCGCAGCTATGTTTCTTCGCAGTCGTGAATTATTCCCGCTACAGATATTTCTGCGGGAGATTCTGCTCACCAGCTCAGCAGAGTCCATGGTCAATACGGGTGGCGACGCTTCAAGTATGCTGGCGTTGTCCGAAATGATAAAATATGCTACCATCGTTGTTTCTACTTTGCCTATTTTAGTAGTGTATCCGTTCGTGCAAAAATATTTTGTTTCTGGCGTTATGGTTGGAGGCGTAAAAGAATAATGGAATACTATTTTCGCAAAAAAGACGATTTGCC
>JAHZBS010000240.1 GCA_019423265.1 Clostridiales bacterium | reverse complement strand
TGCTGGCGGATGATATTGTTACGCTTGAGAATATTCCGGACATAGATGATATTAAAAATTTAGTGACGGTGCTCGAAAAGATGAATGTTCGGACCACCTATCTGGACGAACATACGCTGAGGATTGACAGCCGGTATATGAGCAATGATTGCGCGGATTCAGAGAATGTGAGGAAGATGCGAGCCTCCTACTATCTTCTCGGCGCGCTTCTGGGTAGGTTCAAATATGCGCGCGTTGCATTCCCCGGCGGATGTGATTTTGGAGTCCGTCCCATCGATCAGCATATTAAGGGGTTTCAAGCCTTAGGTGCAGAAGTGGACGCCAAGGGGATCATCAGCATTCAGGCAAGGGAATTGCGCGGGGCCAATATTTTTCTGGATATGGTCACAGTGGGAGCCACCATCAACATTATGTTGGCGGCAGTCCTGGCAAAGGGCACGACTGTGATTGAGAATGCGGCTAAGGAGCCCCATGTCGTTGACACAGCTAGCTTCCTCAACAGTCTGGGAGCGAACATAAAGGGCGCCGGTACCGACGTCATCCGCATTAAGGGTGTTCAAAAGCTTCATGGTTCCACATATGCGATCATTCCGGATCAGATTGAGGCGGGCACGTATATGGTGGCTGCCGCCATCACAAAGGGAGATATTACGGTCAAGAATGTCATTCCTAGGCATATGGAAGCCATTTCTGCTAAGCTGAAAGAAATTGGGGCTTCCGTTATCGAGCGGGATGAGGAGATCCGGGTGATTGGCTGTGAAACGATGAAGCCTGTGAAGATCAAGACGCTCCCGTACCCGGGTTTTCCCACGGATATGCAGCCACAGATCACGGCGCTGCTGTCCACGGTGCCGGGGACGAGTATCATCAATGAAAGTGTTTGGGACAATCGCTTCCGCTATGTAGAGCAGCTGAAGCGGTTTGGCGCGAATATCGATGTGGAGGGGCGGATCGCCGTTGTGGACGGCGTGGACAACCTGGTTGGGACAGAGGTGGAAGCGGTGGATCTGCGGGCCGGCGCCGCTATGGTGATAGCCGGGCTTGCCGCGCAGGGAGAGACCTATATCAACAATGTGACATTTATAGACCGGGGCTATGAGCAGCTTGTCAATAAATTGAACGCCATGGGAGCCTGGATCGAGCGGATCGATTCCGATACGCCCATCCAAATTATGCAGGAAAGGGCAATATGAAGATTACGATTCTTGCGGTTGGAAAGTTAAAGGAACGATTTTATAGAGACGCTGTGGCAGAGTATGTCAAGCGTCTTTCTGCGTACTGCACACTGGAAATTGCGGAGGTCGCGGATGAGAGGACGAAAGAAAATCCTACGGAGGCTGAGCGGAAGCTGCTTTTGGACAGAGAGGCTGAGCGGATATTGGAGCGGATTCCCGAGAGAAGTTATGTCGTGGCCCTCTGTATCGCAGCGAGACAGCGCAGCTCTGAGGAGATGGCTGACTGGCTGTCTGACCGGATGAGTGGGGGAAACAGCCATATTACATTTCTGATCGGCGGCTCCGCAGGGCTGTCGGAGAGAGTGATCCGGCACACACAGGAACAGATCAGCTTCTCCGCCCTAACGTTTCCCCATCAACTCATGCGCGTCATCCTGGCAGAGCAGCTGTATCGCTGGTTTCGCATCATGAGGGGTGAACCGTATCACAAGTAGGGAACGCAGATTTTCTGGGAATCAAAAAAGAGGAGGAAGCAAGTTATGATGTATCCGCTTATGACATTAGACGATGAGACAGAAATTGTTCATTCACATATGCTTGACGACGGATCGGTAAAAGTATATATAGAGAAACCAGATGAAAAATATGGATTCAGACATGCCACCTGTTGGCTGCCCCAATATAGATGGGAAAATATTTATCATTTTTCAGAAAGCGATATTGAGCGATTTGAGGAAATCATAAAATCAGCGGCTCATTTGATTATTGAATTTTCTCAGGATGGGGGATTTGAAAATGCCTCAAATTTTTAGAATGGGAGAATACTGGATATATTTCTGGGCGAACGAGAATAAGCCTGTTGAGCCGATACATGTCCATATAGCGAAGGGAAAACCAACGGAAGATGCAACAAAGGTATGGCTCACCAGTGCAGGAAAATGTTTGCTATGTAATAACAACTCAAGAATACCGATGCATACATTGCGCAATATTATGAGAATGATTGAAGCGAGAAATGCTGATATTATAAAAAAATGGTATTCCTATTTCAACGAAATCAGCTATTACTGCTGAAGGTAGAGACCCCGGATCACATATTTTTCACACGGCAATTTGTGCTGGAGCGTCACAAATTGCTCTTATGGCAGGAGTTTCGCCCCGTCGCTAACGCTCTGGAATGGAGAATTTTATGAAAAACACACAGTTACCCATCTTCGATTACATAGACGAGGTCATTGCCATCCGCGAGGCAAAAGAACCGATGTACCTGCGGGCGGCTCAGGACCTGGCCGATTTTTTTCGAGGCTCTCTCTTTGACGGAGTCCAGGATGAGATTCTGGAGATCCGCACCCGTGTCAAGGCTTTGGACAGCCTGCGGGAAAAGATCATTCGAAAAAAATTCTATAAGCAGTACAACCGGCCGGAGGATGTGCTGCTCAACTTGTCCGACCTCATCGGCGTTCGGATTCAATGCCGTTTTAAGATTGAGGAGGGGACGATTTTCAACTATTTAAAAGAGGTTATGACGGAGGTTGGTTCCGACGGGCTGTATTATAGCCAGACCAATCCAGCCGTGCGGCTGGAGCTAGCGCAGGATCAGCCGCAAGTGCAGACAAATGGATTTGCAATCTATAGAATCGATGGGTTTTACACGACCGGGGAGGAAGTCGTGAGGTTTGAGCTCCAGATTAAAAGTATGGTCTCCGATTTCTGGGGCGACATCGAACATAAGTTGATCTATAAAAACAATAATTATTTGATGATGGACCGATTTCTCAAGGAACTCATGTCCTCGGTCTACGAATCGCTTTCCGTGACGGACAAGCAGCTCTACCTGATCAATAATCGTCTGGGCGGCGGAAGCAATGCGTATGTCGGCGCAGAGAGAGAATCCATGAAGGCATTGATTGCCAAGACGTTAAATGATATATTTGTGGAGAAGATGGATACATCCATGGGATTTACCGTGGATTTCAAAGAGACATGTGAGATCATAAGCACGTATTACATGGTGTGCCGGAACGTGGAAAATCAGGAGGATTTCAGCAAGGCGTTCCTGGAATTGTTTCAGCGGCTCAAAACCATTCAAAAACAGGACATCTCCTTCCGGGAACCCATCAGCATGGAGGGTGAGTTTAAACCCTGGAACAACTTTTCTAAGATTCTGGGAGGGCGGCTGTTGGCGCTGATAAACCAGGATTTTGAGTGGAACCTGTTTTTCCGCATTTTGTTTCTCATTGAACCCGGCAACAACATGGAAGATTTCTGTGTTTTTCTCCACGTGATGCAGAATCAGATCATGTCCCTTCTGAGGGAGCCAGAATTAAACAATCAGCTGGTGGAGCGGCTGGGGGTGGACGCCGCCCAGCGTTTCCAACAGGATGTTGAGGAGATATGCGCCTACGTGTTGACGGATCTGGCGGATATACAGATCATATACACCAGAAACGTCAATCAGGTGCGGGATGTCTTTACGCGGTTCATCTCGGAAATTTTGGACAACCCTGACTCCGTTGAGGAGTGGAAGGACAATGCGGTATCCGCTCTGAATAGGCTGGAAAAGGCAATTCGGGGGATCTTCTAGGAACCCAGCTTTTCGCGCATCTTGCCCAAGATTTTCTTTTCAAGGCGCGAGACCTGAACCTGTGAGATGCCGATGATTTTCGCCACCTCCGCTTGGGTTTTGT
>JAHZBS010000024.1:10242-17895 GCA_019423265.1 Clostridiales bacterium | reverse complement strand
GGCACAGAGCCGTTATCAGATTGACGCCGAGAGACATATTGGCGGAATAAAAAATGGGAATTTCTGCTGCAGCCGCGGCAACGGCTTGGCGCTGGGCACCGCTGAGCCCGGTGGTACAGAGGACTAGCGGTTTGGACAGAGATATACACTGGGCTAGCAGGGAATCAACGGCGGCGGCGGTGGAGAAGTCGATCACGACATCAAAGGGTTCCTGACAGTCTGTGACGGAGGAATAAACCGGGTATTCTGTGCCGGCAGACTGGAGATCGACCCCGCAAGTGATGGAACAGGAGGGATCGGCCGCCACAATCTGGGAGATGACGCGGCCCATTTTGCCATTACAGCCATGCATACAAATGGAAATCATTGGATCATCATCCTTTCGTTTTCAATTCTTCATGTTTTTCATCCAGCGCTCCAAAGTCCAGCAGCACTTTGCGCAGGTGCTCAAGGCTGGCAGGATCCGGGGTAGGAAGCGGAGGACGGCAAACCCCCGCGCTGTGTCCCAGCAGCGCCGCGGCAGCTTTAATAGGAGATGGACTGATGTCCACCGATAAGGCGCGGAAGATTGGGGTTAGCTGCAATTGCAAGTTCAAGCTCGCAGCTGTGTCCTGGCAGCGGTACGACATGACGAGGTCGTGGAGCTGACGGGGAAAAAGATTAGCGGCCGCCGATATGGCGCCCTTTGCTCCGAAGGCCAGCATCGGCAGGATTGTGTCGTCATTTCCAGCGTACAGGGTAAGCGAATCACGGCAGAGCGACAGAGTCTCCGATATAGCAGTGAAATTGCCGCTTCCATCCACCAGATCCTCCAATATATGGTTTCGGCACAGCTCTGCAATAAGCTTGGGAGCCATGGTATAGCCAGTCCGGATAGGAATATTGTAGGCGATAACGGGGATTGCGGATTTGGACGCCAGGTATTTATAGTGATCAAAGACTCCCCGCTGGCTCGTGCGGCAGTAGATGGGTGGAGGCACCAGCACGCCGTCTGCGCCGGCCTTAACAGCCTGGACAATGAGATCGGCAGCGCTTTGAGTGGAGACAGCTGTGATCTCAAACAGCAGCGGCACCCTCTTTTTGACCTTTGCACACACAAATTCCATATACTCCGTCCGCTCAGATTCCGAGAGCGCCGCCCCCTCGCCTGTGGAGCTTAGACCGATCAGGGCGTCGGAATGGTGGAGCAGCTGGAACTCGATCAGCTGTTCTAATGTGACATAGTTAATCTTGTCACCACTCTCTGTAAAGGGGGTGATGAATGCGGTGCAAGATCCTTCAAATACTGCCATAGGGGAAACCTCCTATCCTATTCTCCACCGCGATATGCCAGTGACTATGCTTATCATAGCATATCGGCTGGCGGCTGTCAATGCGCGCTTGACATTCAAATTTGGGTATGCTATCATGAATTTGCCAGTGAATCGGGCAGAAAACGGGAGGTTCCGATGGACAATAGGGCGGATACAATACGACAAAAGGAAGAGGCCTTGCGCCACAGCATCACATCCATGGAGAGTATGGTGTTGGGCTTCAGCGGAGGCGTAGATTCTACGCTTTTGGCATATGTGGGAACGGAGCTTTTGAAGGATCGCTGTCTATGCGTTACGGTGAGAGAAGCCTACCACTCCCAGGACGAATTTGAAGAGAGCGTCCAGTTGGCGGCGACATTGGGGTTGCGCCAGAAGGTCTGCACCCTGGGGCTTGTGGACAGGGACTTTATACGGCGCAATCCAAAGGATCGCTGCTATGCCTGCAAGCGGGAGATTTTTTCGTATCTGGAATCGATTCGAGCCCAGGAGGGATTTCGATATTTGGCAGATGGCAGCAACGTCGATGACCTTGGGGATTACCGCCCGGGCCTTCGGGCGTTACAGGAGCTGCACGTGAGAAGTCCGCTGCGGGAAGCGGGGCTGACGAAGGAGGATATCCGGATCCTCTCGAGAAGGTATGGCCTCCCCACATGGAATAAGCCGGCTTTTGCCTGTCTGGCGTCGCGCATCCCCTATGGGGAGGAGATTACGCCCCAGAAACTTCGGCAGGTGGAAGAGGGAGAAAGGATTCTTCGAGATCTTGGGTTTGTGCAATACCGCCTTCGGCACCACGGGGATATTGCAAGAATCGAAGTGGCAACCCAGGAGAGAGGGCGCTTCTTCGATGAAGCCTTGCTCGATCAGCTGGGGGAAAGGCTCAGGCAGGTGGGATTTCGGTACGTTACCATTGATGTTATGGGATACCGGATGGGCAGCTTAAACTAGCATACGCAGGGAGAAAGGAATCGACCATGGACAAGACAATTTTGTATTTTCAATGCGCTTCCGGAATCAGCGGAGACATGACGATCGCGGCGCTGCTGGATCTGGGGATCGAGGAAAAACGCTTTCTTGAAGAATTGGCAAAACTGAATTTGACGGGATACTCAACTGCCATCCGGCACACGGAGAAGAATGGGATCACGGGTGTAGATTTTCAAGTTTTGCTTGGGCAGGTGGAAGAGGACGGGGACCATCACCGCCACGATCATGAGCACCATCACCACCATGAGCACAGAGGTCTGGCGGAGATCCAGGCGATGATTGAAGATAGCTCACTGAGCCAAAGGGTGAAGGAGATGAGCGTCGCCATCTTTCAGAATGTGGCGAAGGCCGAGGCTAAGATTCACGGAAAACCGGTTGAACAGGTTCATTTCCATGAAGTCGGGGCGGTGGATTCCATCGTCGATATCGTGGGCTGCGCTATCTGCATCGATTTATTGGGCGTGGATGCCATATATGCGTCGCCGGTTCATACGGGGACGGGCTTTGTCCAATGCCAGCACGGTTGGCTGCCGGTACCGGCGCCTGCCACGCTGGAACTGTTAAAGGGAAAACCTATCTATTCGAAAGGAATCGAGAGCGAATTGGTGACGCCCACAGGCGCAGCGATTCTCGCTACGTTGGCCGTCGGCTTCGGCCCGGCGCCGGACATGGTGCTGGAGGCGGTCGGCTATGGATTTGGGAAAAAAGAGCTGCCCATTCCCAATATGTTGCGGGTTTTGAAGGGTAAAAAAAAACCTCAGCTGAACCTGACATAACGGTTTTGGAGACCAACATTGACGATATGCAGGGGGAAGCGTATTCCTATTTGATGGACAGCCTTTTTTCTGCGGGCGCTCTGGATGTGTTTTACACGCCGATTTATATGAAAAAGAACCGGCCGGCTGTCATGGTCCGCGTTCTGATTCCGGAGCCTCTTGTGGAGCGGGCGGAGGAAGTCCTATTTCGGGAGACGACGACGCTGGGGATCCGTCGGTATCCCGTGGGGCGTACCGTTTTAGAACGGGAGTCTGGGACGATCGCCACACCGTGGGGGGACTGCCGGATCAAAAGGGGATATTATAAAGGGGAGCTGATCCGACAGGCTCCGGAATATGAGGATGTAAAGGCCATAGCGCTGCGCTGCCGTAAACCCTTTTTGGAATTGTATCAGGCGATCCAAAAGCTGGCGGACAGCAAACACTCTGATTGAAGGGAAACGCCGCAGTGGCAAGATTTTAGAAAATGTATCCATGTTTTGGGTCTTCCGGCCACCCTGTTGTTTTGGGTAGAAAAATGTGATATAATTCCGGCATAGTTGGCTTTAAAAGCCGCATAGAAGGGAGCAATGACCGTGGAGTGGCAATCTGTTTCAAACGGATATGTTTTGCGCGGCGCTCGCTACGAGGCGCGCCTTGTTTTAGATCCGATTCCTTTCTTTCGCTTTGTCCTTGACGGGATCTCTTTCGGAGAGTTACCCGCAGTCAGCTGTTTTGATCAGGCGGAGGAAAAAGAGGTACTATCCAATGTGGAGCTCAAGCAGATTGACCGGCAAGGCGACCGCCTGACAATGCTATTTCAAGCAGCCAGCAACCTGTGGCAGTCCCACACCTTTACCTGGACGTTTGAGAAAAGATATGCGGAGTATTCTCACACGATTCAAGGGACCGGCGCCCTTGGCCGGTGTTACTTTTTCTCCAGCGGTGTTCCGGGTGAATATGACGACGGTGAGAGCGGCGGCTCAGCGACCAATGCCAGATTGAATGCGGAGCACTATTTCAATCCCGCAGTTAATTTAGGAAATGTAGAAGGCTATACGAATTCGCAATTTTCGCGCACCGGCCTCAGCGGAGAATTCAAGGTGCCGGGCGATTTGTTCATGCCGGAACGCGCGTGTGGCTTGTTTGCCCCATCGCCGCTCTTCTTTTCGTTTTATGAGAGGGGATGCGCCATGGGAATCGGACTGGGGGCCAAGCCGGGACAATACCGATTTAATGCGTTTGAATACTCTGGCGCGCGCAAGAAAGGTGCTTCTTTTCACGTCCAATATTTTGGCTATACTGAGGCAGAGGGGGAATACACAGCCCCTACAGTCTCGCTCACATTCGGGAGCAGTCCATTTGATACATTAGAAAAACATGTGGATTGGCTGGACGCCAGAGGGTATGCGACTCATTTTGCCAGCCAGGAAACGCCGGCATGGCACCGGGCGCCGATCTTTTGCGGGTGGGCCGAACAGACCGTACAGGCGGAGCGGCGTGGCACTGCGCCGGGCGCTGAGGCGACGCAGGCGAATTATGAGGCGTGGATTGCGGAAGCTGCGCGCCGCAATATTCCCATATCCACCATTGTGATTGATGATAAGTGGCAGAAGTGGTATGGAACCTTTGAGGTTGACCGGGAGAAGTGGCCTGACATGAAGGGATTCATAGAGGCGCAACATGCGGCGGGACGGCATGTTCTCCTGTGGACGGCCAGTTATCACACAGAGGGCCTTCCGGATGAGTGGTGTATTCGAAACCGTGCCGGCAAAAAGCTGTTTGCGGATGTGGCGAATCCAGAGTATGAAAAATTCATTCGAAGTCAGATCTCCTACCTTGTGGGGGAGGTTGGCGCAGATGGATTCAAAGAGGACTGGATCGGCGGTTCCGGGCAGGAGAGGGAGATACCGGGGTATGGAAAACTGCACGGGATCGAGATGGTGCGCCGGTTCCAATATATTCTGTGGGATGCAGCACATCGGGCAAAACCGGATGCGATGGTTGAGACGCAGACCCCCCATCCCTTATTCCGGGAGTCTTCCGATGTATTGCGCCTGAATGACCTCTGGTTTTCGTCCCGGCATGTCTGTGAGACAATGCAGACGAGAGCGCGCATCGCCCGGATATGCGGGTGGCAAGTGCTGGATTGTGATAATGCTTCCTGCACGACGGCAGAAGAGTGGTTTCGCTACGCTCAGTTTCAAGTGCGGCTTGGGACTCCTGCCCTTTATTTCCTGAATGCGACAGAATCCTTTCAGGAACCGATCCCAGATGCGATGTGGAGCTATCTGGCCGCCATCTGGGAGCAATATGTAAGTGAAAACTTTTGACCGGTGGGAGCGCAAACTGGGGCCTTGGCCCCGGTTTTTTCATTTTCAGGCATAGGAGCGCCCGCTCTTGACGCCGGATTACGTATCGGTATAAGAGGACAATCGCCTGCGGTACTCGCTGGGCGTAAGCTTTTCACACTGTTTAAATAATTTTTCAAAATATCGCTCGTCGGTGAAGCCTGTCTTATGCGCAATCTCACAGATCTTCTCGTCGGACGAGATGAGAAGTTCCTTCGCCTTTTGGATGCGCAGGTTTTGCAGATAGGCGATGACGCTCATCCCTGTTCTATTCTTGAAGATGCTGCTGAAATACGTGTAATTCAAAGACACCACGTTAGCTAGAATCGTTAAGGTCAGCGGCTTGTGATAGTTCTGCTCCATATACTCAATGGCCAGTGATATGGCGTCTTGCTTGACCCACCGGCTCTTGAGCCGCTGCCGGCAAAAATTCAATAATTCCTGCTGTGTGCGGCTCTCCAGCTGATCCAGAGTGCCGGCGCTATCGCCTGCGGACAGCAGGGAAGGCGCTTTAAAAGTCTCCCCCAATTCCTGCCGGATGAAGCTTTCAATATTGCGCAGACATTCCGGGATCATTTGAACGGAAGTGGGGACCGTGCGAAATTTTGAGAATAGATTGCACACATCTTTTTCCAGCGCGGCAATTTCCGGAAGGCGGAGATCGCGGCAGAGAGAATCACAGCAGTGCAAAATTTGTGACTGAATCTTCGGCGGGCAGATCGCTGAGGTCTCCCACAAATAGGTCAGACTTGAAGTGACGGCAAAGCGGTTGTACAGCGCCGCCTCTGCCTTTATCGCAGTATCTTTCAGTTGGAAAATGCTTTCTGACGCAGGGCCGATACCACAGGAAAGCGGCAGTGAATCGATGTCCCGGCACTGCCGTAGAAATGTTTCTAAGAAACGCGGCAATGAACAATAGGTTCGCTCTTCCGCCATAGAAAGATTGATGACAGCGCAAAAAAAGTTTGTATATACGGGAAATACCAGATAATGAGTAAAAATTTCTGACAGAAAGGCCCGGAGCTTTTCATGTATCGCGGCGGGGGGAAGAGTGCTATTCTCGAAGTGGAAAGCAAGAAATCCAAAGGGAGCGGCTTGAAAAAAACTGTCCTCTGTGGAGAGAAACGAGGAGATCGCTTCTTCTGGCAGGGAATCACCCCACACCTCCCGCATTTGATCCAGCAATATGCCTGAAAGAATCTGGGTCTGTGACGTGTGACGAGTTAGATTTTGGATACAGCGGGCCAGTGATGTACACAGCTCATCCGGGTCCACAGGCTTGAGCAGATAATCTTCGATTCCCAATTGAATGGCGGTCTTGGCATAGGAGAAATCGTTATAGCCGCTGATAATGATGCTCTGAAAATCACTCCGGATCTGCTGCATCCGGCGTAGAAGCTGGAGACCGTCACAGTTGGGCATACGTATGTCGGTCATGACAAGACGAATCTTCTGCTGTGAAAAGATCTGGAGCGCTTGTTGGCCGTCCTCCGCTAGATAGATCTGCCCAATGGGGAGATCGAACCCTGCGGCAAGCTTTTGCAGCCCCATCAAGATAACTGGTTTGTCCTCGCAAATCAGCAAATCATACATACGCATCCTCCCTCTCATCTGCGTCTTGCCAATGAAAATCCTGGCAGGCGGGAATTGCAAATTGAACAGAGGTTCCTAAGCCCTGGACACTGGAAAACGAGATCCCGTATGGGTCGCCGTAAATTAATTTGATGCGGGCGTTGGTGTTATACAGCCCGATGGCAGACTGCTGATTTCCGTACTGGCAGGAGATATGGCCAACTTTTAGCTTTTCCTGAATCTGTGCGGCGGTGGCGGCGGGAACGCCCACCCCGTCATCTGTAATTGTAAAGCACAGGAGGCCGTTTTCTTCTCTCACCGTGAGGCGGATGTGGATTTCAGAGGAGCAGGAGGGGCAGCCGTGCTTGATGGAATTTTCGACAATTGGCTGCAATATAAAGCGGGGAATCGGGCAGGAAAGGAATTCCTCCGGAACCTCTTTTTCAAAAACGCATTGTTTCCCCTCAATGAGATTCATAATGTGAATATAATCCTGTAGCTCGTCGAGCTCTGTCTGGACGAGGGAAAGCTTGGAAGAATAATCTGCATAATACCGAAGGAGCCGGCCCAGGGAGGTGAGCGCCTGAGCGGTCTCTACATTATCCTCTAAGACGGCATTCATTTTCAGACATTCTAACGTGTTGTAGAGAAAATGTGGAGAAATCTGCTGAGAGAGCA
>JAHZBS010000024.1:0-10232 GCA_019423265.1 Clostridiales bacterium | reverse complement strand
CATTCGAATCTGTAAGTTCTTGATTTGCAGCTGCTTTTCGTAATTATTTTGTATTAAATTTTTAATTCGCGCGGCCATTGCATTGAGGTTTTCCGCGATTTGGTCGATAAAATCGCTGCCCTGTGCCGGCAATTCGATATCAAAGTTGCCCTGCTGAATCTGGCGGATGGCAGCATTGATCGTATCCGCCCGCTTTAAAAGCTTATTGACGAGAGCGTTGGCAAAGAAACAGCTAGCGGTGATGCAGACCAAGATTGTTATGATCCAGAGAAGCTGGCTTTGGCGTACCGGTTCAAGAATCAGGCCCAAATCACTGTGGCTGACTAAGACACAGCCGATAGCCGGAATGTGGCGAGCGTTGACAAGGAGCGTCTTGCCATTGCACCGCAGCCGTTGGTTTTGCACCGAATTGTCCTGAAACATGTCGCCCAAAAGGGATGGCGCCACTTCCGCCCACTCCGGATCAGAGGTAAAGAGGATGCTTCCCGACTCGTGAAACAATGTATAGCCGGTGGTTTTAAAGTTGTCTGTCGATATTTTTAGCGTCTCGAAAATCCCGTCGAAAGAAAGCTCATATTCCAGAACGGTTTTGCTGGACGCCGGGGTGAGAATGGGAAGGAAGATGGAGAGGGACCCCCGTGTAGAATACTCCATGAGATAATAGCTTCGGCCCTGGGATGAGAGCCGAACCACAGCCGTGGTGTCCTCCAGCGCGGAGGCGATCTCATCGAAAAAATCAGCGTTCTGGCTTTTATAGATATTTTGAACTGTCAGGTTGGAAAACAAGTGCTCATTGCGGGTATAAAACCGGATGGCGCTCATCTCCGGAGCTTCGGCCTCCTGAATATAGTACAGAAGAGGGCGAAGCACCTTTATATATTCAAGGACATACTCCCCGACATTGCTCTGCATACAAAAGAAATTGGATATTTCCGTATTTGTGCTGATTTTAAGGGCATTTGACATGGCCTTATCCATCAACTGCTCGATGGAATTGACCTGCTGCTCGAAGGAGTGGTTGAGATTATCGATCTCACGATTCTGAAGAGAAATGATCTGCTTAGTAAAAAATCCGAATAGCAGAAGCGTGGGAATGAGTGCAATGGAGCCAACGATACAGAGAATTTTTGTCTTAAACTTGACGCCCTGATAGCGTTTGACCAAAAAATTAAGCATATCATTTCCTCCGAGGGATTCAATTTGTACATTACTGCTTATACCATTGTGATAAACGTACCATATAGTGGACGAAATGTCAATAAGATCAGAAATATAACCACAAAAACAAAAAATAGAACATTGTAAAATTCACATTTATTCCAGTATAATTAGGCATAGTTGCAGAGGGTTCATATTTACAGAAAAGAGGGATACTGATGGAGCTTCCATTTCCCAAGACGAAAAAAGTACCGAGACAAAGGCATTCGGCGCCGGAGACCAGATGGGCCAAAGTCAAGAGGCAGCTTCCCTATCAATGTATGGTGTGGCCGGGCATGATTTTCCTGCTCATATTCTCATACATACCAATCGCAGGGCTGGTCATCGCGTTTCAGGATTATTCTCTTTCCACATCCTATTTCAACAATCCGTGGGTTGGGCTTAAGCATTTTCAAGCTTTCCTAAAAGACAGCACCTTTTGGATGGCATTCCGCAATACCATTGAGCTGAGTCTGCTCCGCATGTTTTTCATTTTCCCTATGCCGATCCTCCTAGCCTTGGCGATCAATGAGATTCCGAGTCTAAAACTAAAGAAGATAGTACAGACGTGCAGCTATTTTCCCCATTTTATGGCCTTCGTCGTGGTCGCAGCGCTGTGGAAAGATATATTGAATACCAACGGCCTTATCAATAATATGCTCATGGAGTTAGGTCTGATCCGCACGCCCATCAAATTTTGGACGGATCCGAGCAAGTTTAAAGCCTTAGCGACTATTGTCGATCTCTGGAAAGGGGCCGGGTGGAGCGCCATCATCTATTTTGCGGCTATCACCGGCATCAACAGCGAATTGTATGAAGCGGCCCGAATCGATGGAGCCGGCCGCTTTGCCCAAATGCGGCATATCACGCTCCCGGGGATTATGAATACGATCATCATTATGTTTATCCTGAGCATTGGAGGGCTGGTCTCCGGAAATTTAAATATCTCCGTTTTGCTGGGCAATTCCTTTACCAAATCTCAGTCCTATATTATCGAATACTATACTCTGGACATGGGTCTCGGAACCATGCGGTATTCTTTTGCCACAGCCATCGGGATGTTCCAGTCTGTCATTTCAGTGATCCTTGTCCTGCTTGCCAACTTCTTCTCTAACAAATACAAGCAGGTTGGACTTTTCTAATGTGGAGGGATGGTGATAAGGTATGAAGCAGAGGCGCACGGCGATTCGATCGACAACGGAGGACAAGATTGCAGACGGGTTGGCCATTTTTATCGCACTTTTTGTCCTGATTGTAACGGTATATCCCATCTATTATTGCGTCATATACGCTTTTTCCGACGGCACTGCCGCTATGGCGCGCCAAATCTACTTTTTCCCAGTACAGGTTACGCTCTCCAATTTCAAGGCGGTCATGGAGGATGCGCTGCTAGTCAACAGTTTTATCATAAGCGTAGCGCGGACAGTATTGGCCGTGATTACGGGCGTTTCCTTCACCGCCTTCACTGCATATGGCCTTACGCGAAAGGAGCTTGCGGGGCGAAAAATCTACTCTATGATCGCAATGTTCACGATGTATTTTGGAGGCGGAGTCATTCCGACGTACCTGCTTTATCTGAAATTGGGGCTTATCAACAGCTTTGCAGTCTATATCATTCCGAGCCTGTTGAGCGTCTACAATATGCTGCTGTGCATGGCCTTTTTTCGAGATATTCCGGAGTCTCTGGTGGAATCCGCCAAGCTTGACGGCGCCGGCGAGTTCAAAATCCTGGCCCGGATTATTGTGCCTCTCTCCACGCCCATTTTGGCGACCATTGGCCTTTTTGTCGGTGTGGGAGCGTGGAATGACTGGTACACAGCGGCCTATTTCGTCAACGACCAAAAATTGATGCCCATGTCTACGATTTTAATGCGGCTTGTGAGCGCTGCGGATGCCGCTCAAAAGGCAATGGAAGCCGCCGCATCCTCCGGGGCCAATGTCAATCGCTCGGGCCCCACCTCAACCTCGATCCAGTATGCAACGTTGCTGGTCTCCATCTTCCCGGTTATGTGCGTATATCCCTTTGTCCAAAAGTATTTCGTCAAAGGGGTCATGGTAGGCGCGATTAAGGCATAAATCAGTTCCCTGACTGGAGGAGTATATCTGTCCAGTTAATAAAATAAGAAAGAAGGAATTGCTATGAAGAAATCTTCCAAGATCATTGCCGGCAGTTTAGCGGTGCTAATGCTGGCGGCCACCGGCTGCACGCGGACCGGTGGAGAGTCTTCCACCGGCAACAGCAGCAGCCAGGAGAGTCAGAATTCTGTCGTGCAAACCGACGGATACGCATTTGAGGCGACGAAGGATCCTGTGACACTCTCCATCTATGTCGATGACCCGGGGTCACTCTGGGAAACATGGGGCAGCGACCCGGTCTCCCAGCGGGTGACCGACCTGACCGGAATTTCCTTTGAGTGCATTGCGCCTGTGACCGATGACGACACGAAGCTAACGCTTCTCATTTCATCCAACGAGCTTCCGGACATTGTGACAGCCGGCTGTACCAACACTGCCTGGGAGAGCATGACCTCCAACGGAATGCTGGCTGACTTGGAAAAACTGTCCGAAGAGTATGCCCCCAAACTACGCAGCGAGTTGGTTGCGGAGGAAATATGGGAATACTGCCGCCGGGATGACGGAACCGTCCGGTATCTGTTGGGCAACCACCACACAGAGGAAACGCTTCAATGGTTTAAGGATAACGATTACTTGATTGCAACAAACCAGCCAGTGATCCTGATGCGCCAGGACTATTATGAAGAAATCGGAAAGCCGGAGATTAAGTCGGCTGAGGAATTTATGGAGGCTTGTGAGACAATTAAAGCCAATCACCCAGATACGATCCCCTTCTACACAGGAGGCTTGACCACCAAGGGGCCCAGCTATCTGCGCTATTTCTTTGGAATTGGATCCTATTATATTGCGGATGACGGAACCGTATCCCAGTCTTATCGAAATCCCGAATATCTGGATCTGTATATCTGGGTCAATGAGATGGTCAATAAAGGCCTCATGACAGAAGATAGCTTCGTGGACGGTTCGTCGGAAAAAGATAGCAAATCCTTGGCCGGCGCGCTTGCCTCTTACGCCTGGACTATCGGGGAGTCCGGAAAAGTCCCGGCGGATAATGCGGACACGTATTATTATCCCATGAAACCGTGGGATTCTTATGAGCAGGTGAGAACCAACTCTGGCTATATCCAGTTCGGCATTTCCGAAAAATCAGAGAATAAGGATGCTGCGATGCGGTGGATGGAATTCGGCAACACAGAGCTTGGAGCCCAGACCATGTGCTGGGGGATTGAAGGCCAGGAGAGCGATGGCTGGTCCGGCGATGTTGTGAATGGTCCGCATTTTTACTTTGACGAAAATGGAAAGGCGACCTACTTCCAGGAATTTCAGGACGCCCGCAATGCGGATTGGTCCGGGGTGGAAAAGAAAAGCGGCCTTGGCTATTATTATTGCTATGTATTGACGAATACGGTCTATGGCAGTGAGGCTGAAGTGTTAAAGAGCGATTTGATGACGCAGATGAACGAATGGTACAGCGATAAGGTCGTCTATAACAACGGTTTTATTTTCAACATTCCCGCCGCCAGCGACGAGTATATTGTCTACCAGACGATTAATTCTCTGATTGAAGAGTACAATGTCAAATGGGCTTTCGCCAAGGGGGAAGCAGAGGTGCGCAGCCTGTATGAAGAATTCATTCAGAAGGTGGAGGCAGCGGACGAGGCCAAGCTAAATGCGTGGTATACCAAGACCTATGCCGACAACATCGCATAACAGAGGAAAGGAAGTATAAGAATGGTTCTCAAAAATCCTCCTATGGGCTGGAATACATGGAACACCTTCGGGGAAGAGATCAGCGAAAAATTGATTATGGACACCGCTGACAGTATGGTTGAAAGCGGACTGTTGGAAGCTGGCTATGAGTATCTTGTAATCGACGACTGCTGGGCTGAGAGGGAGCGCGACCCTGTCACGAGGAAAATCGTGCCCGACAGAAAGAAATTTCCCAATGGCATGAAAGCCGTCAGCGATTATGTGCATGGAAAGGGATTAAAATTTGGAATGTATTCCTGCGCAGGCGTGCGCACCTGCGCAAACTATCCGGGAAGTTTTGATCACGAATATTTGGACGCCCAAACTTTTGCCGAATATGGCTGCGACTACTTGAAGTATGACTACTGCTTTAAGCCGGATTCCGCAGACGGTGAGGTTTTATACCGCAGGATGGGGCTCGCCCTGCGGGCGTGTGGGCGGGATATCGTATTTTCCATGTGCAACTGGGGAAAGGATGATGTCTGGTCTTGGGCCCGCTCAGCCGGCGCGCATCTGTACCGTTCCACCGGCGATATCAGCGACAACTTTTCCTCCTTCAAAGATATTGCAGTGAGCCAGATGCCAAAGCTTGGCTATTCGGCCACCGGCTGCTGGAACGACATAGATATGCTCACATGCGGTATGTACGGCAGGGGCAACGTGGCCCTGGGCGGTTGCAGTGATGAGGAATATGCGGCGCAATTCGCTCTCTGGTGCATTTTTGGCGTGCCGTTGATGCTGGGATGCGATCTGCGCAGCATGAGCGAGGCGACGAGAAAGCTAGTGACCAACAGGGAATTGATTCAAATTGACCAGGATCCCGACGGCCGCCCCCCTCTGTGCCTCTCGCTAGACCTGGCCTCCCAGGAACGGTTTGTGCTATTTAAATTGCTCTCCGACGGCGAGTACGCCTTGGGATTCTTTAACATGAGCGACAAAAAGAGAATGCTTCCGCTATATTTTGAAAAGCTTGGAATTCCATTTGCCAGCGGCTATGGGTTGCAGCTGACGGATGTGTTCACCGGAGAGACCCTGCCGGTACAGAGAGAGATTATGACGCCTCTGATATCTGCCCACGGATGCCAGGTGTACCGCGCGAAGATGGTCAAAACGGTTGACTGAGGTAGGATATGCTCTGAGGGACTGACCTTTTGTTTGGGAGAAAAGAGGAGAACGGTACCGCGCCGCTCTCCTTTTTATACTTTTTCGTTATGGCAACATCTGTTGTGCAATTCCGGGTAGATGACGAATTAAAGGAGCAGGCAACCGCTGTATGTGAAAACCTGGGGATTGATCTCCCCACGGCCCTCCGAATGTTTATGAAGCGCACAGTTCTGGCAAACGGAATTCCGTTCAATATGACGCTACCCAAGGAAGACTATAGATCGAACAGGGCGGTCAGAGCGATGTTCGCCCAGGGCGAAGACGCAAAGAAGAACGGCACAGCGGACATGACATTAGAAGAAATCAATGCTGAGATTGCGGCATCCAGAACTGAACGTAACGTAGGAAAGGCAAAAAGCGAATAGAGTAAGATTGAAACGAGCGTTGCAGGAGAGCCATCTGCTGTATAAAGCGGGCTTGCACAGCCATATCATGTATAGGGACAGGGCCAAAGAAGCCTTTGACAACGATAAATCGTACAAGGGATGCCAGTAACCTCCACCCTCCTATTTTAATATATTGGCATGTAGGAGGGATGCGAGATGAATGAGATTGTGATGATGGCATTACTTGCAACACTTGGAACATGGTCTGTGACAGCTTTGGGTGCTGCCACGGTTGTCTTTTTTAAGACGCCGAATCCAAAAGCTCTCAATCTGATGCTTGGCTTTGCAGCGGGGGTTATGATAGCCGCCAGCTTTTGGTCGTTGCTCCAACCGGCCATCGAACGGGCGGAGGCCACTTCAAGCTTGCCTGCGTATTTTGTTGCCACAGCCGGCTTTCTGTGCGGGGCTCTTTTTATGTGGGGGTCGGATAAGATTGTCACCTATGCGCAGAGCAGGGCGGACAGCTCACAGGGGAGGCCCAATGAACGCCTAAACCGAATTATTATGTTAGTCCTGTCCATTACGCTCCACAACATACCGGAGGGGTTGGCGGTTGGCGTTGCCTTTGGATCTTTACAGAATGGCAGCTATACAATGGAAAGCCTAATGGGAGCTGTCACAATCGCAATCGGAATCGGATTGCAAAATTTCCCCGAAGGCGCAGCTGTTTCCATTCCCCTGAGAAGGGAAGGGTATTCCAGAAAAAGGAGCTTTTTGCTCGGGCAGGCTTCAGGGATGGTGGAACCCATCGCCGGCGTAATCGGCGCCCTGCTGGTTGTCCATATTGAAGCCATATTGCCCTTTGCCCTATCGTTTGCAGCGGGAGCTATGATTCTCGTCGCAGTTCACGAGTTGATCCCGGAGTGCCAAAGAAATCAGTCTGCACAGCCATATTCTGCGACGATGGGAATTGTGACAGGATTTGCCGTGATGATGCTGCTCGACGTCATGTTAGGGTAGTCCGACAAAAGCTAAAAAAGGTAAAATAGCTATTGACAACGGCGCTAGAATTCGATATAATAAACGACTGTAAAGGCTTTGGCCTTGACACCTCTATCCATATCAATGGCGGGAGGTCCGATGGATAAGATATATGAGATAACACTGCTCTATGATTTTTATGGAGAATTGTTGACGAAGAATCAGAGAGAGCTGTGCCGTATGCATTTCCTGGAGGATCTATCCTTTGGAGAGATCTCGCAGGAATTGTCAATCAGCCGGCAGGGAGTCTATGATGGCATTCGCAGGGGGGAGCGTCAACTTCGCGAGTACGAGGACACGCTCCATCTGGTGCGGCGTTTTCTGGAGCATCAGGAGGCGGCTAAAACGATCAAATCCCTCGCGGAACAGGCCATGGCAGAGCCGGATGCGTCGGGACCGTGCCTTCAGGAGATCATCCGCAAGGCCGGCGATATTTTGCGCGCCGAATCAACGATAGACTAAGATAAAGCCAAGGAGGTACCGCATGGCATTCGAGAGCTTATCCGATAAGCTACAAAATGTTTTTAAGAAGCTTCGCGGCAAGGGAGTCCTGACGGAGAAGGATCTGAAAGAGGCGCTGAGGGAAGTCAAGATGGCGCTTCTGGAGGCGGATGTCAACTTCAAAGTTGTGAAGGATTTCATCGCTCGCATACAGGAGCGAGCTGTGGGGCAGGAAGTGATGAGCAGCCTGACGCCTGGGCAGCAGGTCGTAAAGATCGTCCATGAGGAAATGATCGCGCTGATGGGCTCCGAAGAGGACAGCCGCTTGCGATACTCCGATAAGCCGCCGACAGTCATAATGTTGGTGGGATTGCAGGGCGCCGGCAAGACCACAATGGCGGCAAAACTTGCAGGCATGTTGAAGAAGCAGGGGAAAAAGCCGATGCTAGTGGCCTGCGACGTATACCGCCCGGCCGCGGTCAAACAGTTGCAGATCGTGGGCGAACAGGTGGGCGTTCCGGTTTTTGAAATGGGGACGGATGCGAGCCCTGTTGACATTGCCAAGGCCGGGATCAAACAGGCATCCAAAGCGGATTGCGGCCTGGTGATCTTGGATACGGCCGGCCGGCTTCACATCGACGAAGAATTGATGCAGGAATTGACTGATATAAAAGAGCAGACCAGCCCCAGTGAGATATTGTTGGTTGTCGATGCCATGACGGGGCAGGATGCGGTGAATGTCTCGAAGAGCTTTGACGAATTGTTGAATATCACAGGCGTAGTGCTCACGAAGCTGGACGGCGACACGAGGGGCGGCGCTGCCCTGTCCATCCGCGCGGTGACGGGCAAACCCATAAAGTTTGCAGGCATCGGGGAGAAGCTGGCGGATGTGGAGGCCTTCCATCCGGACCGAATGGCATCCCGGGTCTTAGGCATGGGCGACGTGCTCAGCATGATTGAGAAGGCGCAGACGGCCATCGATGAGGACAAGGCCAAGGAGATGTCCCAGCGGATACTGTCCAATGATTTCAACCTGGAAGATTTCCTGGAACAGATGCAGCAGGTCAAGAAGATGGGACCTCTGAATCAGCTGATGGGAATGCTCCCTGGGGTAGGCAGCAAGCTGAAGGACGTCGAAGTGGATGAGAAGGGCTTGGCCCGCACGGAGGCGATCATTCGATCGATGACCGTTGAAGAGCGGCGGCATCCCAATATCCTGAATGCATCCCGCAAGCGCCGGATCGTCAAAGGGTCTGGAAGTAGCATTCAGGAATTGAATGTGTTGTTAAAGCAGTTTGATCAGATGAAAGTCATGATGAAGCAGATAAGCGGAAGTATGAAGGGAAAACGAAAAGGCGGACTTATGGGAAAGATGCCCTTTCGCCTGGGATAAGAGGAACCATTCGATTTCCACAGAAATCGAGTTTCCATAGAGGTCACGGCCAAGACCGTGACCATCAGTATACGAGGAGGTGAAATGAACCATGGTAAAGATGAGACTGAGGAGAATGGGTTCCAAAGGAGCTCCTTTCTATAGAATCGTAGTTGCAGATTCGCGTTCTCCGAGAGACGGACGGTTTATCGAAGAAATTGGATATTATGATCCTACGAAGAATCCAAGCGTGGTCAAGGTTGACCAGGAATTGGCTCAGAAATGGCTTTCTCAGGGAGCACAGGCTACGGACACCGTCAAGAAACTTCTCAAGATTGCAGGAGTGGAGTAATCGACGAGACGCCGCAGCTTCCTGGCGTGTAAATCGCGCGTCAGCGCAGGAGGTGTAAAACCGTGAAGGAATTGGTAGAAGTAATTGCGAAGGCGCTGGTAGACCATCCTGAGCAGGTCCATGTCGATGAGGTTGCGAAAGAGAGCGCTCTGGTCATCGAGCTGAAGGTTGCGCCGGAGGATATGGGCAAAGTCATCGGAAAGCAAGGCCGCATCGCAAAGGCGATTCGTACTGTTGTCAAAGCTGCGGCAGTAAAGCAGGATGAGAAGGTAGTCGTCGAAATCATGCAATAACCTATCGGAGCAAACCGCCGGCTATGCCGGCGGTTTTATCGTCCTGTACGAAAGCCCGCCGTAAAGCGGACATGATGTAAGATTGTGGAACGCCAACTTTTTATACCGTGATGGGATGGAGGATATATATGGAAGATATGTTTCGGATTGGAGTCGTGTCCAGTGCACACGGCATCAAAGGCGCAGTCAAAGTATTTCCGACGACGCAGGAGCCTGAGCGA
>JAHZBS010000239.1 GCA_019423265.1 Clostridiales bacterium | reverse complement strand
CTTTTCAGCTTTCGCCATGTCTCCGGCTCGGCTTTCCACTTTCCTCTCGTCTCCAATTCCAGAAAGCGCCGCATTCCCTCTTCCAGTGCATAGGAGTTGTGTTTGGTAAACCACCGGCGCATGTTCTCATCCAGGAAATATTGCTGTGCAATAGCGTCCAGCGTCTTATGGGACACATTCTCCAGAACGCACTGTGTCTCGAATACATTCTGGATGCGCCGCATAAGGTCCGCCGCACCGCTGTATCCCTGCTCCATCATCTGCTCTCTCCAGAAATCATTGAGGAGCGTATCCGCGATGGCGTTCTCCACATGGTCCTGCATCCTGACAACTCGAATCTCCCTCGCCGCGCTGCTCTCCCCCATATACTGGCGAATTTCCTTTCCGCCCACCAGACGGGCGGCCATCTGGAGCCCACCCTGCATTCTAGCGCTGTAGCTGCTGGCTCCCCCGTCTGTCTTGCGGGAGCTGGTTATGTCACAGGATACGTCGATCTGCCTTACATTGGAGACAAACGCCTCCACATCCTGTTCCCCATGTTTTCCATCCCCATAGACGTAGGAGGAGGAATCGATAAAATACCGAGCCAGATCCCGCTCATCTTTCCACGCGCTGGCCTTGAGGGCCAACCCTACACTGTTGGTGTAGGTGCCGGGGGCCCCGCCAAAGATCCGCGCCTCGCCAGTGGTCCGGGCGTTTTTGCGGACATAGTTTATGGTTTCCGGCTCATCCAGATCCGCCACAAGATGAACTGCCCTGTCCAGCAGGGCAATCGCGGATGGCCACGCATCGCGCATTACGCTCGAGATATGGCCGGTGACGTCGATGCGCGGCCTTTTCAGCTCTTCCAAAGGCACGGGACGCAGGCCGATGACACGATTTTCCCCGTCCCATATGGGCCTGACGCCCAACAGGGATAGAAATTGAGACATCTGCTCACCGCCTGTGCGGGCGATATCCATAGAAATTAGATTCATGGCGATTTTTTCCGGTATCCGCCCTGCATCTTCCTCATAAGCGGCAAGAAGTGCCTTCGCCGCCTGTTCTCCCCGCTTATACGCTGTTTTGGTGGGAATTTTATCCGTCTCCACGCCGTAGAGATTGCGCCCTGCCGGCAGAATGCCGCGGCCATTGCTCATAGCGTCCCCGGCGGGGCCCGGGCTCACATAGCCCCCGGAGAGGGCGCGCATTAGGCTCTCCATCTCACAGGCCGCACTGCTTTTCAGTCGCTCCATAAGCCGCGCCGCGTCCTGGGTCAGCGCCTGCCCTAAGGGATTTTCCTCCGGGGCTTGCCCCTGGCGCGCCATGGCGATCCATTGGCTGAGCCAGAGACCTCTCTCCACAGGATCCATTTCTGAGTCCATCTGCTCCATCAGCGGTTGATCCGACAGCCAGACTTCCTGAATATACTCTTCCATCCACGGGTCCGACGGCACAGCGCCAAATATGTGCCGTCTGGCTCCCCGGCGGGCCGCCTCCGACCGCAGAATCTGGTCCCGCACCATTCCAACTGCGACGTCAAATTCCTCCTCCCGGTCCAGGATTTTCTTTGCCGCAGGCAGGTTGGCCGCCTGTTCCAGGATGGCTTCCCGAAGAGGTTCCGCTTGCCCCAATTCCTGTCCTTTTGCGTCCAGATATTCTTTGATCTGTGCCGCCAATTCCCGTGTCTCCCGGCTTCCTGCGCTCCCGGGAGACGGCAAATGCCCCAATGTCACCGCGTAGCTCCGCCGCTTTGCCACAAGGGCTTCCGCTGTGGCGCTTGTATTGTACAGGTATAGATTGGGCAAGCTGCCCAGCGCAGCATCGCTAAAGCATGACTCTCCTAATCCGGTGATTTTGCCAGGCAAAAATTCCAGGCTGCCGTGGGTTCCCACGTGTATGCACCCATCGGCCTTGAATCTGTGCTCCATGTACCAATAGCTCGCCAGGTATTGGTGCGTCGGAGGGCAGTGTGGGTCCTGCAAGATCTTACAGACCTCACCTGTACACTTAGCGCCATAGCAGCCCCGCTTAGGCTGTACCATAACGGCCACATTGCCATAGGCAATGCCTGTGATCAGAAGCCGCCCGTCCAGCACCATGGCCTCGCCCGGGGGAGCTCCCCAACTCTCCCCCATGCGGTCCCGCGCCTCTTGACTCAGGCCTTGATAATACGCCTCATACTCCGCCTTAGGCATGGCGTACAGGACTCCGCCGCTGTGCTGGATATCCTCGGCGCTAGTCCATCGAAAATCGCTGTAGGCTTTGCGGTCCATGATCTGCCTATACAGCGCCTCCCCGTCCTCCGGTATATCCCCCAGCGTATATCCCTCATCCCGCATTCGCTTTAGGATCTGGACCACGCTCTCAAAGGCGTCCAGGTCAGAGGCCTGTCCAATGGTAGCCTCGACCCCTGAGCACACCGCATTATGGAGGATGAGCACAATTCTTTTCTCCCGGTTTGGCTTGCAGCGCAATCCCACCCATTTCTCAACGCGGCCTGCCAGCCGGGAAATCCGCTCGGGGATGGCCAGGTGGGTCCGCTTTCCTCCCCCACAGCTGATGAAGACCGGCTCCATCATTCCCTGCAACTCCGGGACCTGGTAATTCACAACAAGCTCCGATGCCAGCGGATTTTTGCTGGTCTTCCAATCCTCCAGCCCCATCCCATTGCTTCCCGTGGGCCGCAGAACCGGAATGCCCAGCCCGGCAAAATAAGCCGCCGCTCTGTCAAACATAGACTGCCCGTCCCCGCCTTTAATCCCAAAAAATTGAAAATTGATCAACAGAGCGATGACTGGCCGTCCCTCTTGACAGAAGAATGCCTCCGCCGCCTCCTCAAAGGAGGGGCAGCCGATCTCCCGATCCGGAGTGCTTTCCGAATACGCCGCAATCACGCCGATATTCCGGTCGTGGAGCGCTCGAATGATCTGGTATTCCGTGTCCATGTCCGCATCCGTCCACCTGGAGCGATAGCTCAACATGCCCACATAGACAGGGTATGTCCGCCCCTGCGCCTGGAGAAACTCCTCCCGGCTGTCATACAGCCGGCCATCCACAGAATAAATGCTGGCAAATCGCGTCTTCACCGGCTCCGCAGGGAGGGGCAGCTTTTCACCGGACATTCGTCTCAGATATCGCGCGGCGTTCTCTAAGTTTTCCTTGCCGCCGTAGCCAAAATACAGACTCAGGGCGCGGACATCCTCCTCCGGCACAGTGGCGATCCCCGCGGCAATATTCTCCCCCGTGATAGGAATGACTCGGGGAATCCCCTGTAGGAAAGAATATCCCTTCACCGGCCGGTGATCCCCATGGTCCGCCCCAACAATGGCTATATCTGCTTCCAGCGCGTCAGCCGGCGCTGTGAACAGCTGGCGGGAATTTACAAATTCAGGCGTCATCCCCTCCTGCCGCAAAATCCCCTCCAGCTGTTTTGTGTGATATACATCCCCAATAATCAACACCCGCATGGAACCCCTCCTCAATCCAGCAGCGCCACCCGCCGTGTCTCCTGCTTTACCATGGACTTCAAAACCTCCCCGCGGAGCTCGTCTACCTTGTAATACGTAGCGTCCAGCGCATCGGCCACCTGTCTCGCAATGTGCAGGGAGATAAAATCCTGCTCTGTATCCACCACAATGGATTGTATGTGATCCGCATGAATCTGGCCCGCCACTTTCAGAGCGTCTTCCACGGGATCCCCGCTCCACAGCGGCGCGTTGGCCCGGCCGTCGGTGACGAGAACGAGGATGGGAAGCATCTCCGGATCTTTATACCGCCTGCCCTTAAGCATCTGCCATGCCTGAAACAGCCCCGCAGCCAAGGGGGTCCGCCCACCCGTGGGCAATTGCTGTAACTTTTTCTGGGCCAGGTTGACGCTGGACGT
>JAHZBS010000238.1 GCA_019423265.1 Clostridiales bacterium | reverse complement strand
GTTTGCGTGATGTGCAGGAGATTGACACGGCCACACTGTCAACGGCATTGCAGCTGGGGGTGGAGACAGCGTACAAGGCTGTCATGAAGCCGAAGGAAGGTACAATTCTGACGGTGGCCAGGGAAGTTGCGGATAAAGCCCTAGAGCTGGCCATGCGGTCTGAGGACGTGGTGGAAGTTCTGGAGGAGGCGCTTCGGTATGGCGATGAGACGCTGGCGAGGACGCCCGATATGCTCCCGGTTCTGAAGGAAGCTGGCGTCGTGGATGCGGGTGGACAGGGCCTTCTATATATCTACTACGGAATGCTGGACGCCTTGAAGTCGGCGGACGATACCATAGAAAATCTGACAGTGTCCGATGGGACCAAGAGTGATACATCCGCACAGGCGGTCTTTTCAACGGAAAGCATTACCTTTGGGTATTGCACGGAATTTATCGTCAATGGAGTCAAGGACGCTGAGTCAAAGGAAGATGAGTTTCGCGCCTATCTCAGCGGCATCGGGGATTCCCTTGTGGTCGTGGCCGACGAAGACCTCATCAAGATACATGTTCACACTAACGACCCCGGGCTTGCGATTCAAAAGGGGTTGAGCTATGGATACCTGAGCAATATGAAAATCGACAATATGCGGCTGCAACATCAGAATACCCTGGCCATGGAGCCTGAGCGCAAAAAGGAGGAACCGCTCCCCAAGCCAAGCCCACAGGCGCCCGCTAAGGAGATCGGGTTTATCGCCGTGTCTCTGGGGGATGGGCTGGATGAGATATTCCGGCAGCTAGGGGTTGACTATGTGATCGCGGGCGGCCAGACGATGAATCCCAGCACAGAGGATATTTTGAATGCAGTGGACATGGTCAACGCCAAAACGATCCTGATCCTTCCCAACAACAAGAATATTATCCTGGCTGCGCAGCAGGCGGCCCTGCTTCTGGAGGAGAAAACGCTTCTCGTAGTGCCCAGCAAAAGCGTTCCACAGGGAATCACGGCCATGCTGAATTACATGATGGATCAGGATGCCAATGCCAATTTAGAGGCGATGACCCAGAGCCTGGAGACGGTTACAACCGGTCAGGTGACCTATGCCGTCCGAGACACCCATATGGGTGAATTTGATATTAAAAAGGATGACATTCTGGCCCTCGTCGACGGAGATCTGCAGGAGGTCGGAAAAGCGCTGGATGAGACGTCCAAAAAGATCATGGACCGGATTATGGAGCAGGAGCCGGAGCTGGTCACCATCTATTACGGTGAGGATGTCAACGAGAGTCAGGCTCAGGAGTTGGCAGAGTACGTAGCGGACGGCTACGACGGGGTGGATGTGGAAGTACAATATGGCGGACAGCCGCTATACTACTACATCATCTCGGCAGAGTAAAAGGTAGACAAGAGGGCGAAAGGGAGCCCTCTTTTTTTACCCTATAGGATTCGGGTGTCAAAAGGAGTGAAGTGGAATGGAAGAGATACTCAGACAGCCTTTAGTTGCGCTGCAGGGCATCGGGCCCAGCAGAGCGGAGGCTTTTTATCACGCGGGAGTCGCATCGATCGAGGACCTTTTGAATTATTTTCCGCGGGACTACGAGGATCAGCGAAATCTGCTCTCCATATCCCAGATCACTCTGGGGGAGGATGTGATGATCAGGGCTCGGGTCCTGTCCTCGCCCCAGAATTTTCGCAAAGGCCGGTATACGGTGTGTAAAGCCAGGATTGCAGATGAGACCGGCGCGCTTGCGGCGGTCTGGTTCAATCAGCCCTTTATCGCCAAAAATCTAAAAGCCGGTGAGACCTACTATTTTTATGGAAAGGTGGAGCGAAAATACAACCAGATCCAGATGAGCGCTCCCCAATACCGATTGGCGGATGAGCAGAGTGAGACTCCGTCCATTGAGCCGATCTACCCTTTGACGGCAGCACTGACACAGAAGATGGTACGGGGCGCCGTCCGGGAAGCGCTGTTGATGGCGGGCGACGCGCTGGAAGAATACCTCCCCTCTGCGCTCCTACAGCGGTATCACCTGGCGCAGCTGGGCTTTGCCTACGCCAAAATCCACTTTCCGGATACCTTTGAAGCTGTGGGTCTGGCAAGGCATAGGCTCATTTTTGATGAATTTTTTGTTCAGCAGTTGGCGCTTCGACAGATTAAAAAACTTTTGGACGACGAGACAAAGGGGCAGATCATAGCCTGCGAAGGTAAGGATGCAGAATTTTTGGCACAGTTGCCCTTTCCCCTCACCAATGCACAGAAGCGAGTGTGGAGCGAGATACAGGAAGATCTGCGCTCACCTTGGGCGATGAATCGATTCATTCAGGGGGATGTAGGATCCGGGAAAACAGTTGTCGCCATGCTGGGGCTCTATGCGGCGGCGATGGATGGCTATCAGGGGGCAATGATGGCGCCGACGGAAGTTCTGGCCCGCCAACATTTTGCGGAGGCCGTTGGGCTGCTGGAACCATTCGGGATTCGGGTGTGCCTTCTATCCGGCTCTTTGACGGCAAAAACAAAACGGCAGGTGTACGCACAGATCCAGAACCATGAAGTCGATGTGGTCATTGGAACCCACGCGCTCATACAGGAGGGGGTTCAATTTGCACGCCTCGGCATCGTCATAACCGACGAACAACATCGATTTGGCGTGAGGCAGAGGGTTGCGCTGGCGGACAAGTCGGCGGCCCCAAACGTGCTGGTTATGACGGCGACGCCCATTCCCCGCACCTTGGCCATGATTTTATACGGGGATATGGACATCTCGATTCTGGATGAAATGCCGCCGGGGCGAAGTCCTGTCAAAACCTTCTGTGTGGACCGCACGTATGATGAGCGCGTATACTCTTTTATCCGCAGAGAAGTGACGGCAGGCAGGCAGGTGTATATTATTTGTCCCGCCGTGGAAGAATCGGAGGAGACCGAGCTAAAATCAGCGGTGGAATATCAAAATTTTCTACAGGATGCGGTCTTCCCGGATCTGAGAGTCGGCCTCCTGCACGGCAAGATGAAACCGGCGCAAAAGGACGAGGTGATGGAAGCCTTTGCGTCGGGGGCGATCCCAATTTTAGTGTCCACGACGGTGGTTGAGGTGGGCGTGAACGTGCCCAACGCGACGCTCATGATCGTGGAAAATGCGGAGAGGTTCGGCCTAGCGCAGCTGCACCAGCTGCGCGGGCGCGTGGGACGGGGACAGCACGAATCATACTGCGTTTTAAAGACCGATATAAAACAGGCCAACGTGCGAAAACGAATGAAAATTCTGGTGGACTCGCAGGATGGGTTCTATATTGCAGAAGAGGACTTGCGGCTTCGGGGGGCAGGGGATGTGTTTGGGCTGCGGCAACACGGCTTGCCGGATTTTAAGCTGGCGGATCTGTACAAGGACCTGGATATTCTTAAAATCGCGCAGCAGGCCGCGGAAGAGGTATTGGCCGCGGATCCGCTGTTGAGCCACCCTGCGAACCTGCGTTTAAAGCAGAGGATTGAACAGTTTGTCGATGGAGACGTGTTAAAAAATTCCTTATAAAAAGCCAAAAATTAGAAGCACACGAAAAAATTAACACTTATATTGTGGAGGTTTTGAGGCATTATAATAGTGAAGCCGATCCAATGCGGCTTTCCTATAAAAGATTCCGGACTTTTATAAGATTCTTAATTTAATTGTGAGCTGCCCTTTATAGGGGCAAGAAATGGAGGAACGAAACATGTCTAACAATAAGAAAGCATATCCTCAGGCTAAACAGGCCCTTGATCAGTTCAAGTATGAGGTAGCGAATGAGATTGGTGTACCTCTGAAGCAGGGGTACAATGGAGACCTGACTTCCGCTCAGAACGGATACGTTGGAGGTTATATGGTTAAGAAGATGATCGAAAAGGCTGAGCAGGAAATGGCTAGCCAGGG
>JAHZBS010000237.1 GCA_019423265.1 Clostridiales bacterium | reverse complement strand
TGCTTATTCATCTACGCCGACCCCTATCCCGCTTATCGCCAGCAAAATCATTGAATCCAGTATAACAAAGATCTTTTACGAAAGTATCGACAGAAATTTTACTTTTTTCTTAATAATATGCTGTTATTCGACATTACAGCATTTCTTTCTTGTTTCCCTTCTTCAGAATGTTCTCATAGTCTATATATGCGTAGATCGTGTCGTCGAAGGCCGGTGAGAACTGTCGGAGCTCGTCCAGAGACAGATCTTCGATGGCACATTTCTTGTCCTCACAGGCGATGACAATCCTCCCCACGATCCCGTGGGCATCCCGGAAGGCCACCCCTTTCGATACAAGATAATCCGCCACCTCCGTCGCATTCAAAAAACCGGACTTGACACTGTCCCGCATAACGTCGCCCCGCACCCGCAGCGTCGAGATGACGCCCGTCATGATGGAAAGACAGGCAAAGACCGTATCCACCGCGTCAAAAAAGGCTTGCTTGTCTTCCTGCATATCTTTATTGTAGGCCAGGGGGATCCCTTTCATCGTTGTCAATAGGCCCTGCAAATGGCCAAATACCCGGCCGCTCTTGCCTCGGACGAGTTCACACGCATCCGGATTCTTCTTCTGCGGCATGATGCTCGAGCCCGTGGAGTATGCGTCGTCAATCTCGACAAATCGAAACTCCTGGGAACTCCAAAGGATCAGCTCCTCACACAGCCTACTCAGATGCATCATGATCAGCGACATGGCCGACGTCAGCTCAATCAGATAGTCTCGATCGCTGACGCCATCTAGGAAATTGGAGACAGGCTTGCGAAATCCCATCTCGTTCGCTGTCATATTCCGGTCAATCCCGTGGGTGGTGCCGGCCAGCGCCGCACACCCAAGTGGACTTTCATTTAATATATCCGACGCATTTTCAACACGGCGGACATCCCGACTCAGCATACTAGCGTATGCGTCCATATAATAGCGGAAGGTAACGGCCTGCGCCCTCTGTAGGTGAGTATAACCCGGCATAATAAATGGGTTGGCCTCCCCCGTCTTTTTGAGAGCCTCAATCAATCCAAGCAAAAGCTCCCTCAACTCCGCCGCCTTCTCCCTTGCATATAGGCGCATATCCAAGGCGATCTGGTCATTGCGGCTCCGCCCTGTGTGCAGCTTCTTTCCAACCTCTCCAATCCGCTCAATTAGGTGGAGTTCTACAAACGTATGGATGTCCTCATACTCACCTTCAAGCGCCAGCGCGCCCGACTCAATATCCCTCAGAATTCCTCCGAGTCCCTCCAATATGGCGTCCCGTTCCTCCTGCGCTATGATCCCGCACGCGCTCAGCATTCGAACATGGGCCATACTCCCCGTGATATCCTCCCGATATAGCCGTGAATCAAAGGAAAATGAAGAATTAAAATCCTCCATCATCCGATTTTCATCTTTCCGAAACCGTCCTCCCCAGAGTTTCATAACAGCCTCCCGCTACCTTTTATTTGACTCTTTTTCTTTTATTATAGCCTATTTCGACACGCTGCGCAACCTAATTTTGATATTTTTGCCATCATTTGTCGAACCCCCTTCCAGTCTAGATTCTTAACCAGAAGGGGGTCCTCTTTTGCAAGTTATCCATTCTCTTTTTTCTTCGAATATAGGTCGATGCAGACGACTTCCGGCCGGATTCCAATTCGTGGGCCGCCAAGTCCCCTTCCCAATACCATCAGCGTGTTTTTCTCCTGATAGATTCCATGGGTATATCGGGGGAGGAATCCCTGTCCCGGCGCCAGCAAGCACCTTCCGCCGGAGAAGGGGATCTCCATCAATCCCCCGTGGGCATGGCCGGCTAAAACTAGATCCACATCGTACTCCGCATAGGTTTGTAGCAATTCAGGTTTGTGGGCTAATAAAATTTGAAACTCTGGCTTCTCCCCATGCTGATAGCGACTCAAGGTCTGCCGCAGCGCCGCATGTTCCTCTGTCTCTGTGGTTACAGCTGTATCAGACGGCAGTGGATTCACAGTCTCCATGCCCGCAAGGCCAATGCATACGCCGCGGCGCCACAGGTAGGCCCCCTTGTTGCGAAGCAGTGTGACCCCCGCATTTTCACAGTCGGCTATGACCGCACTCTTTCTCCTGGACCGGCTTTCGTGATTGCCTAAAATCGCATACACGGGATACCTTTGGGCAAGGCCATGTAAAAGTTCCTGAACCGCTTTTCGCTCCTGCCCGTCGTATTTCTCCGCGATCAAATCCCCTGTTAATACAACAATGTCCGGGTGCAGGCGGTCTACATAGTCTAAAAGAGTCTTCTGATTCTCTCCAAAGGACCGTCCATGAAGATCTGTCAACTGAACGATTCGGAGCCCGTGAAAGGCAGCGGGCAATTTTTGTGATGTCAGCGCGTAGGCGTCCGTCTCCAAAATTCCTGCTCCTGGAAGCCGGTTCCAAAGCGATATAAGGCGGGTTGCCAATTCCCTTACTGCACGGCTTGCGGGCCATAAAACGAGTTTCATGTTCAACTATACCTCACCCCATCGACATTTTCTGTATTATACCCTCCATCATTTTTTCTGTCAAGAAGCTAGTATTTGCCACACCGGCTTCCCCAGCACCCCGCCTGCTGCTCGCCTCTCTGCATCCGCGTTATACTGCAATGGTTCGGACAGTCCTCGCACTCAAAGCTAGAGATAGAAAATTCATCCACCATGGCATCAACGCCGCAAAAGCTTGTACCGCCAGTTTTGGCTGTCTGCTCTTGCGCGAGAATGGCAGCTCCCCATGCTCCCATAACATCATAATATTCCGGTATTGTGATGGGTATACCTAATTCTTCTTCAAACGCTTGGACAATTCCCTCATTTGCGGCAACTCCCCCTTGAAAGAGGACAGGGCCTTGAATCTGCTTCCCTTTCGCCAGATTCGCCAAATAATTTCGAACCAGCGCATGGCAAAGGCCGCTGAGAATATCCTCCAGCGGCTGGCCTTCCTGCTGCTTATGGATCATATCCGATTCCGCAAAGACGGCGCAGCGGCCAGCGATTCTAGCTGGATGGCTAGATTGCAGTGCGTAGCGTCCTAGCTCTTGAATGGGTATGTTCAGGCGCTGTGCCTGCCGGTCCAAAAACGATCCTGTCCCAGCCGCACAAACGGTGTTCATAGCAAAATCATAGATAATTCCATCCCGTATTAGGATGATTTTTGAATCCTGCCCCCCGATTTCTAGAATCGTTTGGACCTTAGGGCTCGCCTGCAAAGCTGCAACACCGTGGGCTGTAATCTCATTTTTCATGACATCCGCTCCGGTCATGGCCGCTGCCAACTGACGCCCGCTCCCGGTGGCACCCGCCCCTAAAATGCCGAATTCTTCTCCCACCTTGGCCTTAAGCTTCAAAAAACCATTTCGAACGCTGTCCATCGGGCGGCCAGCCGTCCGTATATAGATCGTTTCTTCCACCGACTTATCAGGGTTCATTAACACCAGGTTGGTGCTGACGGACCCTACATCGATCCCCAAGAAAAATTCTTTCATCGCGCTAACTGTCTCCTCTTTTTTCGTTTCACCATATCGACAAATGCTTCAACTCGAGTTTGATATCCCGCTTCCCCCGTTAACTCGTCAACCACCAGCGTAAGTATCGGAACACCATAGTGTTCGCTTACTTTTGGCAGGATACTCTGGGCTACGATCTCTGGCATACAGCTGAGGGGATACACTTGAATGATGCCGTCCCAATGCAGTGAACTCCAATATGCGCTATACCCCACGGTTTCCTTTGCGAAGCCGCCGATACTGGTGTTGAGAAAAGGGCTTCCTTCTTTTTCCCAGGCTGCTGGCAAAGGACTTAGCTTCTTTGCCGCCGCATCTTTTAGCCACCGGCTTATGGTGATGGACCGTCTTGAGAAAACCTCCATATCGG
>JAHZBS010000236.1 GCA_019423265.1 Clostridiales bacterium | reverse complement strand
TTTTTCATTGATAGAGCGCCCCCTTCAAGCTCGGTGTCTGCATCACCGAATTGAGGATACTTTCCAACAGGGATAAAATCCCCACCGCACCCACAAAGGGGTTTCCCGTCAGCGAAATTTCATCAAAAACTGGGTAATCATATCGGATTAGAGGAATTCCTAGCTCCTCCGCCAGTTCCAACTCAAAGGAGGAGCCGAACAGCAAGGCGGCCTCGGATTGCCGGGCCAGCATAAAAAAGTCCTCCAGATCGCGAAGTTCCTCTCTCCGGCAAAAACAGACGACTTCCATTCCCAATTCCTGTTCCAGAAACCGGCGCATCCCGTCTGCACGACCGCCGCTCCCGATGACAGCCGCGGGCATCCCATACAGCGCTTGTAAGTAAGGATACACCTTGGAAGCCCCTTCCGCAGCTGACCGCTCAATCTCCTGGCACTCCGTCTGATACTCCACTTCCAAATGCCGTCCCAGGGCAGAGTACACCTCTTTTACCCCCGTAACGCCATAGGGGTACGAGATCGGCTCATAGGGAATCCCGAATCGCTCCTGCATTGCCTTGGCTAGAGGCAGGGCCTGCTCGTTCAGCACAAGATTCAGGTTTGCTTGAGGCGCGGTCCTCATTTCCTCCCAGGAACAGTGGGACAGAACTGTGTGCAGCGCAACTTGTTCGCCCAGCAGACGCTGAAAGGCCGCAACGTCCTCTTGGATACGATAGTCATCTCCGCCGAGCCCCAGCAGGTTAACGGCATTCCCTCCTTCCACAGGGTTTCCCTGTAAATAAGGGAGCAGTGCCCAACAGGCCGCCTCATATCCCGACTTGCTGTCGCCTCGGAATCCAGCCGCCTCCACATAGATAACCGGCACTGAGCCGGAAAATTCTGAAACCACTGTGGCAATATCATCCCCGATGATCTCGCTGACACAACCGCTCACCACAAACAAAACCGATGGATGAAAGAGGTCCAGCGCGTTGTGAATTGCCTTGCGCAGGGAATCTTCTCCGCTGAAGATAATGTCGCTGTCATTGATCACCGTGCATGTCTGTCGAATATCCCGCATATCAGCCGGGACGTGGAATGACATAGAACCGAAATTGCAGCCGATCACCGAGTGAAACAGAATGACTCCGTTCTGAATGCCCCCCAATGCCTGCTGTGCTCCAAATAGTTTGCATCCTCTGGGCGTTCTCATGACTCCTCCTTCCGGCGCAGCCACATCCGCGCCCACATTTCTTTGGCCGCCAACCCAGTTTCGTTTACGTACAGCGGATAGTATCGGCTGTCAAAGGGCATTTTCTGCAAAAGTAATTCCTCCCTGACCTGGCAGTTGGCAAGTCTTTCCCGAAGCCGGAGTACCGTCCGCACGTAGGATTCAAAGGAGAGCGATACGGTCTCATTCCGCACGGAAATCAACGGCACGCCTTGGTTTTCCAATGTAAAATCGCCGGTCCCCAGGATGGCGTCAAACTTGGAAAATCGGGCTTTCCACTCCGCCTCTGATGGATTCAAAACAATCTCCGTCTCCGGGCTATAGAGAGAAACCGCCTCCTGCACCCGTTCCAAAAGCTTCCCTTCCATTTCCGCAGTCATGGAAAGGTTGCGGCGAGCCTCCGGCGTGAGAATAATGCAGAGACAGGGGATCGAAAATCCGTAGTCCTGTGCATACCGTTTTAACAAAAAAGGGGCCTGCTGAATGCTCCGGCTGACAAGGAGACAGCGGTGTCCGGCCAACTCCTTCCGCGCCTGTGCCGTTTCCTCTAAGGCCTTTTGCCTCGCCGCTTCAATCAGCGGCTCCATGCTAGCTTCCAGGCCCATGGCAGCGCCTATGTCCCGGTAAAAGGTACAAATCCCCTCCAACCCGGAATAACGCCCTTCTGAGCCTAGGTGCAGATAGTCTGTGCCGAATCGCTCCTTCATCAACCTGGCCCAGCGCACCCTCCTTGCCAGGTTCAGCTGAGCCGCTGGAGCTCGCCGGATCGCCTCATAGGAGGCGCTTGGAAACCATGTGTTCACCGTGATCCCGCAGCGGTTTAAAAATGCCTCGATTTCCCGCAGAACCAGGTTGCCATTGCTTCCCCACCCTACCGTCTCAATATTTACGCTGTGGGGGATCACAGGAACCGCTTCCATAACCTGCCCCACAAGGGCGTACAGCGCCTCCACAAAGCCGCAGCCCTTGATTTCCATCTCCAGGCGATTCTCCCCGGTAATCTTTTGCTCTGCAATTTTTTTGAGACGGTTTCGGGTATAATTTTTATCCCGGTGGGAGAACAGCTCCGACTGAATTCCCACCACTGGGATTCCCTGACCTCGCATCTCCTGTACAATGGTCAGAATGTCATCGTTTAGAATATCGCTGATGGGGGAGGGGATGACCATAATCAACTTGGGATGGTACTGCCGCCAGGCCTCCTCAACGGTCCGGCGCAGTTTTTCCTCTCCTCCACCGATAATATCCCTCTCTTCCAGATTCGTTGTCAGAACGCGGTACAAGGGTTGGTGACGGCGTCTGGCGGAGTGCCGGTAGTGGAATCCGCAACCCCGGGGGCCATGGATGATGGGCAGGACGTCCTGCATCTCGCCCACCGCGCCGATACTTCCCGAGATTTTGCCATTGACTCCAAAGGTATGTAGCAGAGAAGAAGGATACATGGCAATGGAAAGTTCTTCATAGAAATTATCCTTCATAGCCTATCTCCTCCCCGCAAGCTTGCCACATCACCAGCGCACTCCTGTAATGAGCCTGCGCCGTGAATTCCCCCTGATCATTCTGCTGAAAATGTTTTAACAGGATTTCCTCCGCCGCTTTCGGATCATAGTGGCCCGCCTTTAGCTTCCCACACTCTCGCGCAAGCAGCTCTTCCTTGCTGGCATAGCGCAGTTGCTTTGTAAAGGGGAAGATTTTTACGTCGGCATCGATCCCCATCTGATACAGAATGTTGACAAAATAGATACAATCCTTCCACTCCCAGCTTACCGAGGCGCCGCTCTGCTCCAGCTCATGGAACCAGGGGGGCGCAATTCCGTTATGCATCCGCAGGCTCTCCGACTGCCGCACATGGGCTTTCCACTTTTCATTAAAATCTTCAAACTGAACTCGTTCCCGCATCCTGTCCGTCCTTTCTACTTCCCATTACCAATTCTGAAAACTATCGATCAACCGCTTAGTGTAAGCGTCCTGGGGATGCTGGACAATCTCGCTGGCCGGGCCGGATTCTACAATCTTGCCTTGGCTCATCACCGCGATTTCATCGCAAAACCAGGTTAAAACATCCACATCGTGGGAAATAAACAGGTAGGTCAACCCCAGGCGTCCCTGGAGGTCGCGCAAAAGCGTCATGATGTGGGCTTGAATGGAAACGTCCAGCATGGACGTGGGCTCATCCAGAATGAGAATCTCCGGCGTCAGCGTCAGCGCCCGGGCGATCATAATGCGCTGTGCCTCCCCGCCGCTGATCTGATGCGGATATCGGGTGAGGAGTTTTTCGCTAACCCCCACAAGGTGAAGCAGTTCCTGAATTTTGGTTAGACGCTCCTCTTTCGTATACAGGCCATGAATGATCATCGGCTCCCTTAAGCTGTATAAAATCTGTTTGCTTGGGTCCAGGGAACTCTCCGGGTGCTGAAAGACAATCTGAATTTTCCGCCGGTATGGCTTGAACTGCTTATCTGTCAGGTGGGTAATGGTATCCCCATCCAGTAGAATTTCGCCGGAATCCGGTTCTGTCAGTTTTAAAAGCATCCGCGCTATGGTGGATTTGCCGCATCCGCTATCCCCCGCAAGTCCCAGTGTTTTTCCTCTGGGTATAGAGAAGGAGACATCTGTTACGGCGCGTACCGTCCGCTTTCGAAATACGCCGGACGTAAACGTCTTGGTCAGTCCTCTAACTTCTATCATATAAAAAGCAC
>JAHZBS010000235.1 GCA_019423265.1 Clostridiales bacterium | reverse complement strand
GGGATAGATATAATCCTCTCTATTATGCCCACTCTTCCCCATAGTACAAGCAATGTGGCAAAGATGCAAGCAAAGGAAAAACCCGCACATCGTGGATGAACCGTGATGTACGGGCGCCGTTTTCTTGAAATAACCCATTACCGCTGCTAGCGGACGGCGTACAGCCCATCCTTCTGATTTTTATTTTATTTCAGAAGAGAAGGTATAATCAACGCCAATCTGTACAGGTTAGCATATGAGTAAAAAAAATATGCTGGCTGAGGTGGAGCGTTGGAAGGCAAAAGGAGTTTATACCGTCTTATCTATACCGATTTAAAGGAACAGATTCTCAGTGAGCGCTGGGAGTATGGCAGCCGACTGCCGTCCGTTGACCGGCTTGCCCTGCACTATTATGTGGGAAAATGGACGATCCGAAAGGCGTTGGAACTGCTGGAGGAGGACGGCCTGATCCGCACAGAGGAAAGGCGGCGCGCCGTCGTGCTGTATCAATCGCCCTATGAGAGTAAACCGACCCCGGTTCATCGGATCCTCCGGCGGCGTTTGGAGATTCTCAGCGTGTATCAAACGATGGAGCTGCTCATGCCGGATATTCTGGCCCTATGCTCCCGGTCGGTCCGCATCTATGAATTGGAGCATTTTGAACCCATCCTCAAATGGAAGAAACACCCTCGGACGTCGGGGCGCTGGAAGCTGGTGTCCGACCTTCTTCACGACATACTCCTGGCTTCCGGCAATTTGCTGTTCCCCAGCCTGTATCGTTCGCTGGAATTCTACGCGGATGTTCCGTTTGTGGTGGAGCATCAGTATCCGCTGACCTCTTACAATATGTTCACCGCAAATCTTACGCCGACACGGGTCCTGGAAAATCTGCAAGCGGATCATATGACGGTACGGCATAATTTTTCAGAATATTACCACGCCATCTATCTGTCGGTTCAAAATGTTTTGGATACGCTGGCGGCCCGATTCCCCCACATTGACGACGGCGGGGAAAACACATTTGCCTGGGATATCGGGCTGAACCGACTGTATAGAAAAGTAAGCCGGGATTTGATCGAAAAGATGACTTTGGGCGTATATACTGTGGGAGGCTGGCTGCCTTCGGAGACCGAGCTCGCCACAGAATACGGCGTTTCGGTTTCCACGATCCGTCAGGCGCTGCGGCTGCTCTCCCTGTGTGGCTTTATTGAAACGATCCACGGAAAGGGGAGCCGGATACTCTCCGCGGATTATCCCCGTGTTCCGCCATTGATTCATCACGAAGAATACAGGCAGGATTTTTTACTGTATCTCAGCGGCCTGCAGCTCATGGCGATTGCCGTCCGCGCCGCGGTGCCGCTTGCCTTTTCCCACATCCGCGCGGAGGATCGGGGGAAGCTATGGAAAGGCTTCGAACAGCAAGGCATTGCGCCGTTGAAAATGTTGACCGACTGTGTGGTGGAACGGGTATCGCTGTATCCGCTGCAAGTGATTTTGTCGAGGACGCGGGAGGTCGTCAATTGGGGGTATCTCTATGCGATTTATACCGACCGCCGCCCAAATGTGTACCTTTTAAACCTGCGCTGTGGGGAAGCCCTTTCCTGTTTGGAAAATGAAGACCCGAAGGGATTTGCCGATTGCCTGTTCGACTGCTATTGTTCTTTGTTACAAACCGTGCGCGACTTTTATATCGCGCAAAATATTCCCGGCGCGGAGCATTTGAAAATTCCAGATTGAGAACCCCCGGGCCTTTGATTTCTCCGATATAAACAGTAAATCCGAACCCATCTCCCATCGGATAAAGGTTCGGATCACTTATCAATATGGGGGGAGGAGGATTCGAACCTCCGAAGGCACTGCCAGCAGATTTACAGTCTGTCCCCTTTGGCCACTCGGGAATCCCCCCAGTACAGTTCGAAAGTGTATCACATGTCGCACCACTTGTCAAGGGCTTTTTGCGCTGATATCCAATCCCGCTCTCCGGTAACCGGTGGGGCTGATCCCAAAATGCCTCGTAAACTGATTGGTGAAATAATTATAATCGTGAAATCCAACCTTCTCTGCAATGACCGCGATGGAATCCCGGGTGGTCAACAGCAGCACGGAAGCCGTTTTCAGCCGATACTCTCGAATATACCGCACCGGAGAGATGGCGAACTGCCGCTTAAAAAGCATACAAAAATACTCGCGGGAGATGCCCACGGCCCTGGCGACTTCCGCCACCGACAACTCCGTCTGATAATGCGACTTGATGTAGTCCACGGCGCAGACAATGTGCTGGGAACAACTGGTGCTGATAGCCGCCAGCGCGTCGGGGCTGGCGACGGACTTCACATAGTGGTACAGGATATCATACAGCAGGGATTGAATCTTCAGCTTGACACTAAAATCCAAATGGGTGCTGTAGGAGACAACCGACGCATAGAGCGCCTCCAACTCCCGGATATCATTGGCAATGTGGACAGGCCGCTGGGGTGAGATGGATGCCCGGTGCAGTATCCGGAGGACTTCCCCGCCACTAAACCCTATCCAGTAATAGGTCCAAGGATCCTCCGCGTCCTCTTTATAAAACACCAATTCGCCGGGAAATATGCAAAAGGTTGCGCCAGCCCCTAAATGGTATGTGGCCGTGTGGTTGCGAAAGATCCCCTTCCCGGAGACGATAAACACCATGAGAAAATGTGAACGGATATGGGGCAGCGTGTCGGTTCTCGGGATACATTGCTCCACGCCACAGAATAGTACACGGCTATCCCCAAGGGAAATATCCGGCAAATAGACCTCTTCCAACAACCGCTCCGCCATTGTGTCCACCTCCACAGGATCTCACAAATCTCCATATTTTTATAACATTATTATATAGCGAAATCCGGCAAAAAACAATATACTCTTTTTGCAAACACAAGAGCACAGAAACCGATGGAGGTGTGAGTCGAATGGATGGAATCCATGCCTGTGTGCCCCGGAACGCCATGTCGCCGGGCGCACAAAAAATGCGGGATTTTTATGAGCACAAGCCGGATGCCGGCATCTATCAGAAGGAATTTGGATATTACGTTCTCGACCGCTGGAAGCGAGAAGGATACATCAAGGAAACCTGTACCCAGGAAGAGCTTGACGCTCTCTTTGGCTTCGATCCTCCCGGACGGTTTAACCTGGGCGGTCTGGGCGGATGTGAAGCGGCCTTCTGCCCTCCCTTTGAAGTGAAGGTTCTGGAAGATCGCGGAGCGCATGAAGTGGTGCAGGACTGGGCCGGACGCCATGTACTGTACTTTAAGAACCGGCGGGATGGCTTTATGCCGGAATACCTGGATCACCCGGTGAAAGATGAAAAAACGTGGGAGGAGAACTGTCTCTGGCGGATGGACCCCTCCGCTCCGGCGCGCTATGAATCCCTGTCTGCGGATATGGCCAAGGCGCAAAAGGCCGCAGGCGAGGGACAGGTTCTCTGTCAGACCATGGTAGGAGGCTATATGTATCTGCGAAGCCTCATGGGACCGCTCGGACTCCTGTACATGTTCTACGACAATCCCAAACTGGTTCATTCCTGTATGCGGGCCTGGTTTGACCTGGCTGACGCGGTCATCGCCAAGCATCAAGAATTTGTCACGTTGGACTCCCTTGCCTTCGATGAGGATATCTGCTACAACCATGGAAGCCTCATCTCCCAGGATATGATCCGAGAATTTTTATTTCCCTATTATCAGCAGCTCATCCAAAACACGAAACGCCGGCAGCTGGATCCGTCTCGAACGCTCCATGTGGAGCTGGACACCGACGGGCGCTCGGATGATGTCATCGACCTGTACGCCGGCATCGGGATGGACTTGCTGGCGCCCTTTGAGGCCGCCTCTGGCTGCGACGTGGTGCGCACCGGCCAGGAACACCCGGACCTTCTGATCTCCGGCGGATTCGATAAGCGAATTCTAGCCCACA
>JAHZBS010000234.1 GCA_019423265.1 Clostridiales bacterium | reverse complement strand
ATGTGGTCCATGGGGATGCCGATGTCCTCATGCCAAATGGCCTCCGCCTCATCGTCCTCCTCGTAGACTGACACATAGATTCGTTTCGGGTCAAGCTCCAGCTCTTTCGTGCAAAACTCCCACGCCCAGCTGATCGCTTCTTTTTTGAAATAATCGCCAAAGGAGAAGTTTCCCAACATCTCAAAAAATGTGCCGTGGCGCGCCGTCTTCCCCACATTTTCCAAGTCCCCTGTGCGGATACATTTCTGACAGGTGGTCATGCGCCGTCTCGGCGGAATCTCCTGCCCTGTGAAGTATGGTTTTAGCGGCGTCATGCCGGCGTTGATCAGCAACAAACTATTGTCATTTTGTGGAATCAATGAAAACGAATTGGCGCGCAGATGCCCTTTCGATTCAAAAAAGCGCAGATACAGATCCCGCAGTTCATTTAGTCCCATGTAACGCATCGTGATCAATTCCTCCCTGTTCCGGCTCAAAATATCGCCGTGTATTCTCGATATCCTTTGTTATCTGACTCTTCAACTGGTCCAACGTGTCAAACTGGATCTCCGGGCGCGTATACTCCAGAAGATCCACGCGCAGACATTTTCCATATAAGTCCTCGTCATAATCCAATATGTGGGTCTCAGCCCGCGGCGTCTCCCCGCCCCCTATTGTAGGATTCCTCCCCAGATTGGTTACGCTGGCGTGTGCTCTGCCATCCACATGGGTTCTCGATATATAGACGCCGTTTGGCGGGTATAGGAGGCCCGGGGACAGGGCTATGTTGACCGTGGGCGCCAGTCGCCTGCCGCCCAGCTGCTTGCCCTTCTCTACGACACCCTCCAGATAATACGGGCGCCCCAGCAGCCTCATGGCCTCCGGCATACGGCCGTGCTCGATCAAACGCCTGATCCGCGTGCTTGAGACCGGCTCCCCCTCCCAGTACACGCATGGCGCTTTGACAAAGTAAACGCCCTCCTTGTGGCAGTATCTGGCCAATAACTCCGTATCCCCCGCTCCCCCGCATCCAAACCGAAATCCATCCCCGACGACAATTGCCGCCGCTTGATACCGCCGCAGCAAGATATCATAGAAAAACTGGGGAGCTGGCATCTCCCGCAGCGCCTCGTCAAAGCAGAAGTTCAGAAAGATATCAATATTTCCCAATTCTTCAAGCAAGTGCATCTTCTGCTGAAGGGTATACAACAATTTGGGTCTCGACTTGGACGGGATCAGGCTGGACGAATGGGGCGAAAATGTAAAGAAAAGCGTGGCGAGATCTCTGTCCTTGGCGATCTGAATCGCTTGATCCAGCAATCGCCTGTGCCCAAGGTGAATCCCATCAAAATTGCCCAGGGTGATGGCGGTTTTTCTATCCAGCATCGGATGTGTCTCCACGTCCACTTTGTCTTCAATGTATAGCATCTTCATCCCTCGTTTAGAACATTCTATAGGGTTTTACCCGGATCTCCCGGGCACACACATCCGCGATCCTGTACAGCCCGATAAACTGACGCTCGGATGTGTACATTCGCAGCAATTCCTCCGGATTCTCCCCTCCCTGCCGGGGAAGCCGCAGGGGATTTCCATTTCTGAGCATTCCATCCTGCTCCGGCCCTACGGTCACGCTCCTGAGCTCATCAAAAAAGCGGTCCAGCGGCTGTAGAAATGCTTCCGGATGACCTTCTCGCATATGCCTCTCGATCTGGTCCAGCGTACAGCTATCCTCCCTGGCAAAGCGCCCGCTCTGAAGCCGCACCAGTCTCTCCATGTGGGCCCCATATCCCAACCGGCGCCCTATATCTTCGCATAGAGTTCGGATATAGGTCCCTTTCGAGCAGCGGACCCGTATGACAGCGCCTGACTCATGGAGGCTGAGCACCTGGATATCATGGATGGCCACCCGCCGCGGCTTTCTGTCCACCTCCACCCCCTGTCTGGCCAGCTCATAGAGCTTTATGCCTCCGACCTTCACGGCGGAATACATGGGCGGAATCTGTTCATACTCACCGATAAAGGAGGAAATCGCACCCATGGCATCCCCCTGGCAAAACTCGTATTGGTACGTCTGCGTCACCTCTCCGGATGCATCCTGGGTGTCGGTCTCGCAGCCAAAGCGGAGCGCCGCCTCATACACTTTTTCGCTCCCCATGATGGCGTCAGCTACCTTGGTCGCTTTTCCGACACAGATTGGCAGCACGCCTTCGGCATCGGGGTCCAGTGTTCCCGTATGGCCAATCTTCCGTGTTTTGAGGATTCCCCTCAAAATAGCGACCACATCGTGGGAGGTGTATCCCTTTTCCTTGTATACGTTGATAATGCCATCCATCTAGCATCCCCCCGCAGGGAGCTGCCGCTTTAGCTCGTCCAGAATTTTTTGCTTTGCCAGGAGCATGGGTTCCTCTACTGTGCATCCCGCCGCACGGATATGGCCGCCCCCGCCGAATTGCCGGGCCGCCTTGGCCACATCGATCCATTCCTTGGAGCGCATATTGACCCGGATGGTTCCCGGCTCGATCTCCCGCAGATACACCGCCGCCTCCGCCTCCTTGATTTCCGCCAGGTAAGCCACGACTCCCTCCGCGTCCTCCGCTCCGGCTCCCAGAACTAAGAAATCCTTCTGTTCCATGCAGGACATGACGATCTGGCCCTCATATAGCTTGGCTTTCCGCAGTACTGCGCTCAGCACTTTCGACTCCTTAAATCCGCGAGTGTGAAACAGGCTGTTGAGGATCCTTGTAGAATCCACGCCGATTTCCTTTAGCTCCGCCGCCATCCGGAACGTATCCGCTGTCGTCGAGGAGTGGCGAAATCCTCCGGTATCGAATGCAACCCCGAGAAACAAAGCTTTCGCCATGTCGGAGGTTACCGCGATGTCCTCCTGCTTGAAAAGCGAGTACAGGATTTCACAGGTGGAGCTGGCCGTATCCTCAACATAGTGATACATGGCGTATGCCTCCCCTCCCACGTGATGGTCTATGCAGAGGCTTGTAACCGCCTGTTCGAAAAATCCCTGGGCGCCCCCTGTTCGCTTCGGCTCACTGCAATCCAGCATGATAAAAACAAATTCTCCCCTTGTGACCTCGTACCCCTCACCGGGCTCGAAGGATGGGGCCAGCGCCGCGACATCTGCATACCGCTCTGACGCTCCATCGTAGACGACGGATACGGTTTTATCCAGGCCCGCCAGGAACAGCGCTAGGGCGACGCACGCCCCGACGCTATCCCCATCCGGCTTGATATGACCGCTGATCACAAATTTGGTATAGCGGTTGACGATCCGTCGAAATTCACACAAAAATTCTTCTCTTGTCACTGGGCTCCCCTACTCTTCTGTCGGTGTTTCTGCCTGTATCTCTTTCAGCTTCTGCTCCATATGGACGCTATATTCGATGGAGTCGTCCATGATAAAAATCAGCTCCGGCGTATTGCGCAGATTGAGCCTAGCCGCCAGCTCCCTGCGAATGAATCCCGCCGCGCTTTTGAGCGCCACCTTGGTCTGGCTTCTCTTTTCGTCGTCTCCCAGCACGCTGATAAAGAGTTTACAGTATTTTAAATCCTTTGTTGTATCGACCTTTACCACGGACGTCAAGGTATCGATTCTCGGGTCCTTCAGCAGATTCTGCAGAATATAGCTGACTTCCTTTCGAATCTCCTCGTTGATCCGCGTAGTCCGGTTGTAGTTGCGTCTTGCCTGCATGTTGCTCTCCTTCCTTTGGCGTTTGGATTTCCAACACCACCCCTGCTCAAAACAGGCAAACCTGTAAGCCCGAGGGCTTACAGGTTCTGCGGGCTTACAGGGCTATCTCTATCTCTTGATTTCTTCCATGACATACGCTTCGATGACATCCTCTTCCCGTATGTCGCTGTATTTCGCAAACATGATACCACATTCGTATCCGCTGGCAACTTCCTTCACATCGTCTTTGAAACGGCGCAGGGATGCCAGCTC